>JBALXG010000005.1:0-20792 GCA_036961055.1 Leeuwenhoekiella sp.
AATGTAGGCATCTGGTCAGCAACTATTCCTGATGACTGGTCCCGAAAACGCGAAAACGTAACAAGTGAAAAATATCAAAAACGTATTGCAAATGCAGAAATTTTACAAGGAATTCAGGAAAAGCAGGGGAAACATCTAGGCTTTTACACTGATTTTCCTACTACTAAAGGAGAACAGGTTATTTTAAAAGCAGGAATATCTTTTATTAGCATTGAAGGTGCAAAGAAAAATCTGGATGCGGAAATTAGCGATTTTGACTTTGACATGATTCATGAAAAAGCGGTGTCTCTTTGGAATAAATCGCTTTCTCAAATCGAAATTAAAGGCGGTTCTGAAGATGAAAAAACTGTTTTTTATACAGCTCTTTATCATACACTGCTTGATCCAAGAATATTTGAGGATTTAGATGGTCATTATCCTGGTGGTGATGGGAAGTCTCATATTTCGGAAAATTTCACTAAAAGAACCATTTTTAGTGGTTGGGATGTGTTTAGAAGTCAGATGCCATTGCAGACGATAATAAATCCATCAGTGGTAAGTGATATGATCAACTCACTTATCACTTTGGCTGATGAGAAAGATAGAGATTATCTGGAACGGTGGGAGTTCTTAAATTCATATAGTGGTTGCATGCTTGGTAATCCAGCTGTTTCTGTAATTGCAGATGCATATGTAAAAGGTATTAGAGATTTTAATATTGACAAGGCCTATCAACTCTCCCGAAATAGTGTTGACAAGTTCGGAAATGGCGATCTGGGTTATACACCTGGCAATCTTGGGATTTCATACACACTTGAATATGCTTATTTTGACTGGTGCGTTTCTCAACTAGCTACAGAATTGGGTAAAACAGAAGATGCAGTAATATATGCTAAACGCTCGCAGGCTTATCGTAATATTTTTGATTCAGAAAGAAAATGGTTTCGCCCTAAGGACAGTCTAGGCAACTGGTTGCCCTGGCCCAAAGAAGGCCGTTTAGAACAAGGGTATGGCAGTATGGAAAGTAATGCCTATCAGCAAGGCTGGTTTGTACCACAGGATGTTCCCGGTATGGTATCTCTTATGGGAGGAAATAAAAAAGTGAAAGAAGATCTCATCAATTTTTTTGAAAACGCCCCCGAAAATATGATGTGGAATAATTATTACAATCATGCTAATGAACCTGTACATCATATCCCTTTTCTTTTTAATGAACTCGGGGCACCCTGGCTTACTCAAAAATGGACACGTTTTATTTGTAAAAATGCCTATCACAATTCTATAGAAGGACTTGTAGGAAATGAAGATGTGGGCCAGATGTCTGCCTGGTATGTATTGGCCGCCAGTGGTATTCATCCTATTACTCCAGGAACTTTAAGATATGAATTGACCAGTCCTGTCTTTCAGGAAACTATCCTAAATGCAAAAACGAAGCATCCCTTTATTATTGAAGCGAAAAATAATAGTGATACAAATATTTATATTCAGAAAGCTACTCTTAACGGAAATCTATATAAAAAATCCTGGATAGATTATCAGACTTTAATGCAGGGTGGAAAATTAATTTTAGAAATGGGTGATGAACCCAATAAAAATTGGAGTATTTAATAAACGTAATTATGAAGTACATTTTATCAGGCCTATTTTTATTTTTCGCAAGTGTTAATAACTGCCAGTTAAGTGCTCAGGTTATTCAAAACCAAGTAATTCCTGGAGAATTACCCGACCCATCAATTATAGAAGTTAACGGAACCTACTATGTAACCGGTTCTTCTAATGATTGGGGATCTATATACCCGATATACAAATCAACAGATTTAAAAAACTGGATTTTTGTAAACTTTGTATTTAAAAATAAACCAGACTGGACAATTTCCAGTTATTGGGCGCCAGAGTTAATGTATCAAAACGGCACTTTTTATTGCTATTATACTGCTAAAAGAAAAGATGGAACCTCATTGATTGGTGTGGCTACTTCAAAAGATCTTTTAAAAGGTTTTAATGATCACGGTCAATTGCTGGAATGGGGAGATGAAGCTATTGATGCATTTGTTTATAAGGAATATGACAAACTTTTTATAACGTGGAAAGCCTATGGTCTTACTGAAAATAAACCTATTCAGATATTAGGAGCAGAACTGAGTGCAAATGGCTTATCTGTAACAGGGGAAGCTTTTGAAATTCTTACTGCCAACGCAGATTCATGGGAGAAAGGAGGAATTGAAGGGCAATGTATTATTAAAAATGGCGACTATTTATATATGTTATATTCCGGGAATGCGTGTTGTGGTTTATCGTGTGATTATCAAGTAGGCGTTGCAAGATCAAAAACGATATATGGTCCATGGGAAAAATACTCTAGTAACTCTATATTAAAAGGGAATGATACCTGGAAATGTCCGGGTCACGGCACAGCATTAAAAACAAATAATAAGTGGTATTATTTATATCATGCTTATCCTTCTAAAGGTTTTCCTTATTTAGGCCGTTCTGCTATATTAAGTGAGTTAAATTGGGATACTGAAAAAGGCTGGCCATCTTTTAAGATTGATTCTCTAAGATTAAAAGGTAAGTTTAAAAAAACAGACCTGACAGACAACTTTGATTCTGCCAAGCTTGGAAGTTGGTGGCGCTATGATATTCCTAATTCCATAATTTCAACCAATATTAAGGACAATAAACTCACGCTAACTGAAAATGCGCATAATGAAGAAAATAATTCAGGTTCAATATTAGTAATAGATCCACAAGGGGCCAATTTTACCATTTCTACAAGAATTACCGAAAATAACAATGCACTTAAAGGTCTTACCGTGTATGCTACTAAGGACAACAGTATCGGTTTAGGCATTAAACGGGATTCTTTAATTTTATGGAAGGTCAAAAATGGAGATTTTACAAAGTTGAATACCATACATCTTAACAAATCTGGAGATATTTTTCTCAGAGGTCATATTACTGATGCCCATATAGCTAAATTTTATTACAGTTATAATGGAAAAGAATGGGATGTGATCGAGAATAAAAAAGAAAATTCTTTATTAGTGAAGGGAGATAATCTAGCATGGTGGTCATGGGGAATAAAAGCGGGACTATTTGTTAAAACAGATATAGAAACTTTCGATAAACAAGCTGAATTTAGCAAGTTCAGTATTAAATATGACTAGTTTTAAACTTTTCAGTCAAATCCATTTTTAGATAGTATAATCAATTTACACTTTAAAGTTTTACCTGATAGAGGTACTATTCGTAAATTTTTAATGAGAATTTTATCAACTTCTTATTTTTAACATGTTACTTTATTGTAATCTTAGGTCTTTTTGATTATCTTCAAACTTTACTAAACCGTTTTATCTATAAGTTCAAGTATTATGAAAAAAAAGGAGATTTCCACGTCAAATTCCCGTCGGGGTTTTATCAAAAGCACTGCAGTTGTAACAGCAGGAATTAGTATTATCCCACGACATGTATTAGGTGGTCCTGGGTTTTTAGCACCTAGTGATAAACTTATAATCGCAGGAATAGGAGTAGGTGGTAAAGGAGAAAGCGATATAGCTAACTTTGCAAAATCTGGTAAAGCCGATATCGCATTTTTATGCGATGTTGACGATCGCAGAGCGGCCAATTCGGTAGCGCGCTTTCCTAAAGCTAAATATTATAAAGACTGGAGAGAACTTCTAGATAAGGAATCTAAAAATTTTGACGCGGTTTCAGTATCTACACCAGATCATACCCATGCTGTAGCGGCAATGGCTGCCATGGAAAGAGGGAAACATGTTTATGTGCAAAAACCCTTAACGCACGATCTTTACGAGGCTCGTAAGCTAACCGAAGCCGCAAAAAAATATAAGGTGGTGACCCAGATGGGAAATCAAGGATCGTCTGGTGATGGGGTGCGTCAGTTGAGAGAATGGTATAATGCAGGTACAATAGGTGATGTGCATACGGTATATTGCTGGACAGATCGCCCGGTATGGCCTCAGGGAATTCCATGGCCATCTACAGGAGCTCCTGTTCCGGCAGAATTAGACTGGGATTTATGGCTTGGCACCGCGCCTAAGAAAGAATATATTAATGGTCTGGTTCCATTTAACTGGCGGGGTTGGTGGGATTACGGCACTGGTGCTCTGGGTGATATGGGTTGCCATCTGGTAGAAGCGCCTTATCGAGTATTAGATCTGGGGTATCCACAGGATGTGCAATGTAGTGTAGGCAGTGTATATGTTGATGAATTTAAACGTGGTTATTTTCCTGATAGTTGTCCACCATCAAGTCACGTTACAATGACTTTCCCTAAAACATCAAAAACACAGGGCGATGTGACACTGCATTGGATGGATGGAGGAATTCAGCCAACTCGTCCTGAAGAACTCGGCCCTAACGAAACATTTGGTGATGGAGGAAATGGTGTTTTATTTATAGGCACTAAGGGAAAAATGATGTGTAGTACATATGGTGAAAATCCCCGTTTATTACCAACTACCCGTACAGAGCAGGTAAATGTGCCTCAAGAGTTTGAGCGCGTACCCGGTGGGGCAGAAGGTCACTATGCTCAATGGGTTGAGGGTGCCATTGCCGGTTACGGTAAAAAAGAGTTGAGTTCACCTTTTGAAATCGCAGGTCCGCTTACGGAAACCCTACTAATTGCGAATCTTGCAATTCGAGGGACAGATATCAGAAATCAAAAGACAAATGATAATGGACAAACCTATTTTGAATATCCTGGGCGCAATATAGAGATGATTTGGGATGCTCAAAATATGAGAGTTACTAACTTAGAAGAAGCTAACCGTTTTGTAAAAAGAGATTATAGTGACGGTTGGAAATTGGGATAAACCTTTTTAAGAAATAATATATGTAAAACCCCAATTATTAATAATTGGGGTTTTTAGTTTTATATAAATCATCAAATTGCTAAAAAATATAAGTAATTTTAAAGACTGCTTTATGTTTAAACTTGAGCATGATACATTAAGGAAATGCGTAACAGTTTCATCAGGATCATATAAGTAATTGACATACAAATTATGAAGTAATTGTATAAATAAGGGGTTTTCAACCTAGTCACCTAAGATATGAATCTAAATTTATATTCCTTGTCAGAAAAATGTTTTGAAGCCTGTTGTTTGTCTACGCTTTGAATTATCGAACAGCTAAAATAATTACTCTTTAATCAAGCTGAAACCACCTTTTATTAAAAACTGAGCATTATCTTCAAAATCTGTGAAGTTCTCAATAACAGTCAAGCCGTTGTAACTAGCACCTGTTTTTACTTCTTTTTGATCAAAATAGTAACCATTTTCATCTTGTGAATTTAAAACTAGCACATATGAAGTGTCATCTACAGAAACCACCGCTTCTTCCGGCAGAGCCATTTGCTCAACTTCACCTGTGGTGATTTGCGCTTCTACAAACATACCTACAGAAAAGTCAGGTGTAGATTCATCTTTCACCGGGTGACCATGCACCTTAATTGTTCGGGTTTTTTCGTTTATAGAATTTCCTACCAAATGCACTTCTCCTTTATAAGAATTCGGTGAAGATTCCGGAATTTGAAATTCTAAAGGCTGCTCTTCTTTCACTCGCATAATGTCTTTTTCAAAAACACTCAATTCTAGGTGAATGTGATCTGTGTCTATAATCTGCATGATCTCATCTGCCGGCGAAACATAAGCTCCTGTACTCACCATAACCTCTGAAATAGTACCCGAAATAGGTGAAAAAATGGTCACAACAGAGGTAAAATCGCCCGCTTCAACCCGGTTGACATTAATATTTAATAACTGTAATTTTTTCCGCAGACCATTAGTCATTGCTAGCGCGCGTTTATAATCACTCTCTGCACTTAAGAATTTCTTTTGCGAAGTAATATTCTCATCAAGCATGGTTTGCTGGCGGTCATATTCAGATTTTAAATAGGTCAATTGCTCCTTATTTTCCAGATAATCCTGCTGCATCTGTATAAAATCAGGATTTTCAAGTGTGATAAGCGGTTGTCCTTTTTTTACTTTGTCACCTATTAAGAGTGGTGTGTTTTTAATATAGCCTCCAGAGAAAGCGCTTATCACCGCTCTGTTTTGAGGCGGTACATCTATCATTCCTGTTGCCTCAACAATATCAGGAAAACTCTGCTCGCTCATCTTACCCAGCTGCATATAACTTTGGTCAAATTGTGGTTTAGTAACAGTGATATCTCCTTTTTTAGAAGATTGTGATGTTGTGGTTTCTGTTGTAGTTTCATCTTTCTCAGAAGAATTCCCACAACTTAAAAATGTAAGGGCAACTAGCAATAAAAAAGTATAAGTATAGGTTCTCATGATCGTTACAGAATTAAATAATTGATGCGTATTACAGTCTGATTGTAGGCGTTGAGGTTTTCGAGATAGGAGAGTTCAATTTCATATGCGTTCTCCAGACTTTGTATATATTGAAAAAAATCTATTTCACCATTTTGATAACTAAGCGTGGCCGTTTTTAAAAGTTCTGACGAAAGTTGCCTGCCTTCTTTTTCATAGTAATCAACGACTTCTTCATATTTATTCAGTTCGGTTTTTAACTGAATATTCTCAGCATTTAACTGAATCTTATAGTTCTGCGCTTCAGCTGTAGCGGCTTGGGAAGCGATTTTTGCAGCTTTTATTTTTGCTACGCTTCCGCCAAAAAGAAGTGGAATACGCACACCCAGCTGATAACCCTGCAAATTTTTATTTAAAGTAGGATTACTTCCCTGAAAATAAGTAAGCATAAGATCAGGAAGCAACTGCTGTTTGGCAAATTTGCTTTGTGCCAGATATAGGTTTTCCTGATTTGCGTAATACGCTAGCGATGGATTGTTTTGCAGCCCAAAATCCTCAACTTGCAGTTTTTGCAAAGGCACTTTTTTTACCTGAAAAATGCTGTCTGATTGCGTGACTTTCTGGAGTTGCTCGGTAGCCGCTTTAATATCCTCAAGCGCTTGTTTATGCTGAAGGTAAATCTGTTTTTGTTTCGCTTCAGCTGTAATTTTTTCCAGATAATTGGTTTCGCCCAGTTCAAATCTTCTTTTTGCCGCATACGCGAAATTTTCATAAAGACTGTCTAAATACTGGTAGATTTTCTCCTTTTCCTGTTGATATTGCAGGCTGTAATAACTGCTTGCTACCTGCCGTTCTATTGTTCTTTTCTGTATATCATAACGACTGCTGGCCATTGCATAGGTGGCTTTATTTACTTTTTTCTGAGCAAAATATACCGTGGGAAATGCAAAGGTTTGGTGAACACCAAAAACTTCCAGCGGTTTTCCATTTGGTGCAAGATTATTTTCATCATAACTGTAATACAGTTCGGTTTTATCAAAATCAAAAGCGCTGCTAATTAAAGTATTTGCTTCCGAAGCATTTAAGGAAGAAGCACGTAAACCGGCATTATTCTCAAGTGCCATATTACGCACCTGATCAAAATTAAGTGGACTTTCCTGTGCGTTTGCGCTAAAGCTTCCGAGGCCTAAAAGTAGAAATAGACCGGCGATGCCTTTTGCCGTATTATTTCCTGACGAACTGTTCTTAGGTTTTTTGACCTTTTCCTCAAGTAAAGCGTACAATACAGGAAGAACAACAAGCGTGAGCAGAGTAGAGGTTATAAGTCCGCCAATAACTACTGTCGCCAGCGGACGTTGCACTTCAGCTCCGGCGCTGGTAGAGATTGCCATAGGTAAGAAACCCAGAGCTGCCGCAGAGGCGGTTAACAAAACTGCTCTCAGCCGGTCTTTTGCGCCCGTCGTAATCATATCATTTATGTTTTTTATTCCCTCTTTTTTCAGTTCTTTAAAATGCTCGATCAATACAATTCCGTTTAAAACAGCGATACCAAACAACGCAATAAAACCAACGCCGGCAGAAATACTAAAAGGCAAACCTCTTACCCATAAAAACAAGACGCCACCCACCGCCGCCAGCGGAATTGCAGAATAAATGATTAAAGCTTCTTTTATAGAATTGAAAGCGAAATAGAGAAGAACGAAAATTAACACCAGCGAAATAGGAACCGCTATTTTCAATCTTGCAGTCGCGCTTTGCAGGTTTTCAAATTGGCCGCCATATTCAACGGTATAACCTACCGGCAGATCAACTTTCTCATTCACAATTTTCTGAATATCTTCAACTACGCTTTGCAGATCCCGATCACGCACATTCACGCCAACTACAATTCGCCTTTTTGTGTCGTCACGGGAAATTTTCGCGGCAGCTTTAGTATACGAAATATCAGCCAATTCACTTAGCGGAATTTTCCCTGCATGCGGCGTATCTACATACAGATTTTCCAGGTTAGAAATATCCTGCCTGCTGGTTTGCTCAAGCCGAAGCACCAAGTCAAAACGTTTTTCACCTTCAAACACGCTCCCTGCTGTTTGCCCTGAAAAACCCATGGCTATTATTTGATTTAAATCGGCGATATTTAGGCCATAACGGGCGATTTTATCCCGTTTATAATTAACATTCATCTGTGGCAAACCGGCAATTTTTTCAACTGAAATATCTGCGGCGCCAGGCACATCTTTTATAAGTTCTTTGATCTCGTTTCCTTTTTTGTTCAAAATGTCAAGATCTTCACCAAATACTTTAATTGCGATATCTGCCCGTACACCGGTTATGAGTTCATTAAAGCGCATCTCGATAGGCTGGGTGTATTCTACTTCCATTCCGGGAATGACGGCGAGCGCTTCATTAAACTTTTCGGCAAGACCGTCTTTTGTATCTGCAGAAACCCATTCATCCTTTGGTTTTAACGTGATAATTACATCACATTCTTCCATAGACATAGGATCTGTGGGAACTTCTGCAGCGCCTATACGCGTAACAACTTGCTCAACTTCCGGGAAATTATCGAGCAGAATTTGTTCGATTTTTGTCGTTGTTTCGATGGTTTTACTCAAAGAAGTACCGGTTTTTAATATTGGCTGAATTACAAAATCACCCTCATCAAGCGTGGGAATAAACTCGCCTCCCATAGTTGTAAATACATAAACCGTTAGAGCAAGGAGCAGAGCGGCAGCGCCAATTACTATTTTTTTACTTCTTAACGCCCAGCGAATCGTTGGGTCATAACCTCGGTTTAAACGAGCCATAATCTTATCTGATATGGTAAGCTTTGAAGCCGATCTTGATTTTAAAACTAAACTGGAAATAACCGGAACATACGTTAGACAAAACTGAAAACAAGCGCCATTGGCCTAAACATTTTTCCTTCAACATTGCTTAATGAAAGAATAGGAATAAAAACGATGAGAATAATAAGCTGCCCAAATACAGCCGAATTCATCATGGTTGATGCCCCTTCAAAAGTGATCTCGTTCTTTAGTTTACGTGTTTCATGCTTACCAAGGTTTTGTAAGGATTCATGCTTTTGGGTTAGGCGGGAAGCAATAAATTCTACTATAATCACGGCGCCGTCTATAATAATCCCAAAATCTATCGCACCCAGACTCATCAGGTTCGCATCAACACCAAAAAGGTACATTAGCGAAAGCGCAAAAAGCAAGCACAGCGGTATCACTGAAGCAACTACAAGCCCCGATCTAAAATTTCCCAGCAGTAAAACCACTACAAAAATCACGATAAGAAAACCTAAAATCAGGTTTTCGGCAACGGTATGAGTTGTTTTTGCGATTAACTGACTACGATCAAGAAACGGATTGATATATACTCCTTCGGGTAAGGTTTTAGAAATTTCCTTTACTCGTTCTTTTACAGCTTCTATTACTTTATTAGAATTAGCATCTTTAAGCATCATCACCTGGCCCAGCACTTTTTCGCCCTCGCCATTTGCTGTTATCGCCCCATATCTGGTAGCGTGACCAAAGCCTACTTTAGCTACATCTTTTACATAAACAGGCACGCCATCTTCGTTTTTTACAATGATGTTCTTTATATCATCTAGTGATGTGACAAGTCCCTGGCCTCTTATAAAATAGGCCTGATTTACTTTTTCTATATAACCGCCACCGGCTACGCTGTTGTTATTTGAGATTGCTTTATACACATCTGTAGCGGTGATATGCATCGCGTTTAGTTGTGTGGTATTTATAGCGACTTCGTATTGTTTAAGATAACCGCCCCAGGAGTTGATCTCTACTACACCCGGAATTCCCGAAAGCTGCCGGCGCACGATCCAGTCCTGAATGGTACGCAGATCTGTAGCGCTGTATTTATCTTTAAAACCGGGTTTGGTATCTAATGTATATTGGTAAATCTCGCCCAGACCTGTAGAAATGGGTCCCATTTGTGGTGTACCAAACCCCTGCGGAATTTTCTCTGAAGCAGATTTTATCTTTTCGGCGATAAGCTGGCGCGGTAGGTAAGTGCCTAAATTATCTTCAAAAACTATGGTAACAACAGACAAACCAAATTTTGAAACAGAGCGTATTTCTTTTACTCCCGGTAGATTTGCCATCTCCAGTTCTACAGGATAAGTAATAAACTGCTCCATATCTTCTGTAGAAAGATTTTCTGAAGTGGTAATTACCTGTACCTGATTATTAGTAATATCAGGAACCGCACCTATGGGAATCTGTGTAATTGAATACACCCCAAAACCAATTATAAAAAAGGTAAAAAGGAGAACGATTAACTTGTTGTGCAGGCTAAAATTAATGATGCGTGATAACATTTGAATCGTTTAAGAAATACAATTCAAATATAGACCTGCAACATAAAGACTGGATAAGGATTGCCTTAAGATTGCCTTAAGAAAATCGGGTTATTTCACCTGAAAATCGAGCAAAACAGGTTAAAATCGGTCAATAAAAAACCTCGCGGTATGAAGCTACAATAATCTCTTGTAGTGATTAATCCATTATGAATTTGAGTCCGCCGGCAATGATATTTGCGTTGAATGGCGAGTTTCTTTCGTAGTGATTAAACTTGAGATTGATACTTTTTAGACCATAATTTAAGATGTGGAATTTGGTAAAAATATCGGTGTAAGTGACCCCAAAACCGTACTGATTTGCCGTAAAATTAGACAAATCATAATCTGAAGTATAAAACTCATCTGTAGATAAATGCTGCTCATATGGCGCGAAATAATCTGCCGCTGTCTGGCTGTAATAGCGGTAAGATGGATAAACCGTAAACTTATCTGTGATCTTTATAGGAATTTCAAGACTTGCGGTGTGTGAACTGATACCCCAATCGTCAAAATAGTAGCGGTAGTAACTACGCAACGCAAAAGTCTCGTTGAGATAATAATTCAATCTACCACCAAGCGCTACTTTAAAACGCGTGTCTGGCATGCGCTCAATATCATCTGCAAGCTGAAAATTTTCGATAAAAGAATCGGCTACATCACTAAAATAAACCCGCTGAAAGGGAGTAGAAAGCAAACCGTTTTGCTGTACCAAATCTACAGCAAGCGAACCCTGCATTCTTCTAGACAAGATCTGTGAAAAATTAAATCCTACCGAATATGAATTTCTGGACTTTCCATTAATTTCGGTGAAGGAAGGCGCATAATTAGCATTTCCGGTAATATTATATTGGCTAAATAAACGGCTGTTTATTCCGTTACCACCATCAACAAAAGGACGCAATTCGATAGGGTAAAGCAACTTCCAGGTATCCAGATATACATTAGCGTTTACGCTCAATTCTGTATTTTTTTCATTAAAAAGTCTGGTATAGCTTCCGCCGAAACCAAATGAGAAATAATCAAATTCTGAAGAAAGCGAAACCTTGCCAGACCAGATTGTGTTTCTATCATCAGAACTGTGGCTGTATGTACCTGATGCATTTGCCCAAAGATCGCTGGAAGAAGCTCCCGAAGAAGCCTGAAAAGGATCTGCCGGACCGCTACCATCAAAAGGGTCAATATTACTGGATGAAGCTGAAGTATAAGCTGAAACTCCCGCATCAATCGTTAACACATCATCATCATTAAGCGGAATCGCAACGACAATTGTTGGTGTAAAATCGGTTAATTTTTCTGTACCAATACCTCCGCTAACCGCTGCATTATCGCCGTCCTGACTATAATAACTGGTAAGCAAATCTACTTCTGTACTTTCCAGAACCCGTTTTTTATAAGTGGAAGTAGAATCTTGTGCTTGTTCCTGAGCGGTAACTTTTACGAATGCTAAAAGCAAAAATGCTATAATGAAAGTCTTTTTTATCATGCGAATGCTAAATGAAATGGGTTAGGGATTGAGCGTTTGTTTGAACTCTTTTCTCCCGCAGGGGAAAAAGTGAGTCGTGAAAGCCCGGCCGTTTTCGGCAACCATAATCGAAAATCTTGGGGAATGCCATGATGTAGAAATAAGAAACTTTTTCCTAATCGATCCAAGCCTTGAGGTAATTAAACCCTCTGGAGGGAATTTAATTACAGCCACAACCACCACCGGTTTTTCCGCCGTTTGCCCCTGCTGCCGCTTCACGATATGCCTGAAAATTGGTTTCAAAACGATCAACAGGTTTTGAATTCAAGATCATATCAGGATCGTTAAGTGCAACTTTTTCATACTCTTTTACCACCTGGCAGGAGCTTGCAAAACCTGCAATAATCGCTGCTAAAAAAAATCTTTTTATCATGGTTTTTCTATTTCTATGTTATCTGAAGTGAAAATATTTCCGGCTTCGTCTATGAGAATGCATTCTATTTTTGGTAACTGATTGATGCGGTTTAGGCCAACTTCTTTACCCATCACAAAAATGGAAGTAGCCAGTGCATCTGCCAGTTCTGCCTTAGGCGCAAAAACAGTCGCGCTGATGATGCCCGTAGAAGGATAACCCGTTCTGGGATCGATTATGTGAGTGTAGCGCGTGCCGTTAAAAATGACGTATTTTTCATAATTTCCCGAAGTCACCACCGCACCTTCTTTTATAGGAAGCAAAGCGAAAGCCTTGTTTTTATTCAACGGATTGGTAACGGCGACCTTCCACGGATTTCCATTGGGTTGCGTTCCCCAGGTGTTCATATCTCCCGAAGCATTTATTATCCCTGCAACAACGCCTCTTTTCATCAACAGGTCTTTTGCCTTGTCTGCAGAATAGCCCTTTCCAATAGCGCCGAAGCCTATTTTCATACCTTCAACAGGCAGAAACACGGTAGATTCTGCCTCATTGAGTTCAATTTTTTTATAACCCACTTTTTCTACTGAAGCCTTAATCGTTTCTTCAGATGGCATTTCTGTCATTGAGCCGTCAAACTTCCAGATCTTATCCATTGAGGCGTAACTGATGTCAAAAGCACCATCTGTAAGTTCTGAAATTGCCATTGCCCTTTTGATCAGATCAAAAAGTTCGCGGTCTACTTTTACCGGTTTAATACCGGAATTTCTATTGATTTCTGAAGTTTGTGAATTGGGATCCCAGGAAGAAATTAGATTCTCTATGCGGGAAATTTCGGCTATTGCCAGATCAATATCAGCATTTGCCTTAGCGGTATCATCGTCTACCAATGTAATATCGAAGCGGCTTCCCATCAATTTAAGCGTGCGCTTAACAGTTTGTTGTGGATAGCCGACAGCCGGCATTAAAAAAGAAAGTAATAATATGGTGAGAACCTTACTCACTAGCTTTTAAAAGAGTTAAGCAGTTTTATGTATTCTTTGGGCTGCATTTTCTGGTAACCGGTCTCGCCCAAAACTTTTCCGTTTTCATCGAGAATTACAACGAACGGGAAATAACCATTCTGATTGTATTTTTCGGCTAATTGATTGTTTTTTTCTTGTTGTTCCGGAGCTAAAGCATTTGCCTTTTTACGCGGAAAATCTGCCTGTAGCATTACAAAATGGTCTTTTGCGTAGCTTTTAAATTCGGGCGTGCTCCACACTTCTTTACCCAGCTTTATACACGGCGCACACCAGTCTGATCCCTGAAAGACCAGAATTATAGTTTTATCTTGTTTAGCAGCTATTTGTTTTGCGGCTGTAAAATCGGTTTGCCATTCTTGCGCATTAGCTATGCACACAGATGCAAAAAACAAAACGAACAAAAATTTCTTTTTCATGATAAGTAAACTTTAACCGAGTAAATTTATTGTTTGGCTAGTTCTTTAATAGAAAAGTAACCTTAAGATTGGCTTAAAATATCAGTGTAACGCTGGTGCCTTTGCCCAAGTCACTGTCTATGCTTAAAGTAGCGTCAATAGCATCTGCCGCTTTTTTTGCAATCGACAGTCCCAGTCCACTGCCTTGAATGCCTTTGTGGTCTAAAGCATCTGATCTAAAAAACGGATTAAAAACGGTAAGGATATCTTCTTTTTTAATGCCAATTCCTTCATCTTTAAGCGTACATTTTATACTATCACCATCCTGTTCTATTTTGATGGAAATAGTGCTATTTTCTTTAGAATATTTTATCGCGTTATTTAAAACATTATCAAGAATTAGATTGGCGTGATATTGTGGCACTAAAGTTTCCGCTGCTGCGGAAGTTTCAAAATTCACACTTATATTTTTAGACTGAAGAACAGTTTTATACCGCAGAAGAATATCATCTATAAGTTGGGAAAGCGCGATATCTTTTTTGTTTTCCAAATGCGTGTCAGAATCAAAGCGAGCGAGCAGTAAAAGCTGTTCTACAATCGCGGTCATTCGGTCAATTTCGGTTAAACTGTAGTTCACTTTTTCTTCATATTCTGCTTGTGTACGCGGTTTTCTAACCAATACTTCAAGCGTTCCTCTGAGCGAAGAAAGCGGATTGCGCAACTCATGCGAAGCATCTGAAGTGAATTGCCGCTCACGCTGAATCGCGTTTTCTATACGCTGTAAAAAATGATTAATTGCTGAAGAAAGCTGAAAAAGTTCGTCCTTATTTGCCGGAAGTTCGACCCGTTCTTTCAGGTTATTTTTTGTGATTTTATTAGTGGTATTTATAATCGTTTGAATAGGAAGAATACTTCTACCTGCCAAGTAACTGGTCACAAAAAACAACACGATCAATACAATAGGATAGGAGAGAAGCAGCGTGTTTTGTAGATTGGTAATCACCAGTCTTGAAGCTTCTAAAGACATCGCAGCAATTATGTAACCTTCTTTCTTTCCATTGATGGTAATAGGAAGTTGCATCTGTCTGATGAGTCGATCTGAAAGCTGCGTATTAAAATGATCGTTTATTCCTTTTGTATCTCGCGGAATTAAAACTTCACCTTTTAAATTTGGTGACTTATCCATTATCTGCCCGTTAAGGTCAATTATCTGGATAAAAACAGGATAAACCTGCACTTGCGTATGTTCGCGTTCAATTAATTCGGCTTTATTGAGAAAGTAAATACTATCGTTTCTAATGCCTATTTCGCTAGAATGCTTTTTAGCTTCAAAAGTCAAATCCTTATCAAGATTGCTGTAAACCGTACTTTCTACCGAAAAGAAAACAGTAAGAAATACCAAAGCAATAAGTATTGCAGTGGCAACCATAAAGTATAGCGCGATTCTGTTTTTAAAATTTAGAGTCATAATTCTTTAGCAACATAACCTATGCCGCGTATGGTTTGTATATAATTTTCGGTATCAGATAATTCAAGTTTTTTGCGTAGCGCGTTGATGTAAACATCAATCACACTGGTATTGTAGTCAAAATGAATATCCCACACATTCTCAATAATATTTGTACGGGTACAAACGCGCTCTTTATTCTGAAGCAGATATTTTAAAAGATCAAACTCTTTTAGCGTGAGTTTTATTTCAGTTCCATTTTTTGTGACCTGATGCGTGCTGGTATCGAGAATAATTGAGCCTAAAAAAAATCGGCTATTTGAGGCAGAAATCGGTCTTAATTGCACCTTTATCCGCTCGAGTAATTCCTGAAAATGAAAAGGCTTTTTGATGTAATCATTCGCTCCAGCCTGTAAACCAAACACAGTTTCATCTACGGTATCTTTCGCGGTAAGCATAATAATAGGAGTATCAGGAAATTTGTTTTTTACACGGCGGCAAATCTCTATTCCGCTATTTCCGGGAACCATCCAGTCTAATAAAAGAAGATCATAGTCACCTGAAAGTGCTTGATTTAAACCTGTATTTCCATCGGTTGCGACATCTACGGCAAACGATTCTTCCTCAAGCCCTTGTTTTAAAAAGCCTGCGATACCCGGTTCATCTTCAACTACTAAAATGCGCATGGGCAAATATTTAATTAAAATTGAGAATTAAGGCTATTATCGGCTTAAGATTGCCTTAAATTAATTTAATTTTTAATGAGAAAAATGATTGGGTGGCGAGGTAAATAACCAAATTTTATAGCTTCGCATTGGTTTCAAGCGAGAATTATAAGGTCTGAAAAACTAGCTATAACTGTATTGTTTTAAATTTTCTAAACATTATGAAGCGGTTGCAACCTACAATATTATTATAGTAAAATACTCATTCTAAACCAGAGTAAGTTTAATGCCCATTTCTGATATGCGGTCTGCGACGGTAGGCGAGAGATCTTTATCTGTAATGATCTCACTAATTTCATCAAGATTACAAATTTTAGCCAAACTGCGTTTTCCAAATTTTGAGGAGTCGGCTAGAATAATTGTTTTCTGAGCAGCTTCCATCATTTTTTTATTTAGAATTGCTTCTTCAATATTTGTAGTAGTACAGCCAAAATCGAGATCAATACCATCTACGCCCATAAAAAATTGATGAGAAGAAATAAGGTTTAAAATATGCTCTGCATAATGACCGGTAACTGATGCAGAACGATGTCTAATGTTGCCGCCCAGTTGAATAATATCAATATCACTATGCTTCATCAATTCAATTGCAACCAGTAATGATGAGGTGATTACATTAAGTTTTCCTTTAGGTTTTATAGCTCTTCCCAATTGTTGTACTGTTGTACCACTGGCAATAATTATAGAATCATTTTCTTGAATGCGCTCAGCGGCCGCTTCTGCAATCAGGGATTTTTCTGTGGCAGAAATGCTGGCTTTCTCAGTCACATCTCTCTCGTTCATATAAGGATTTTCAAGAGAAGCGCCGCCATGTGTTCTAAAAAGTAACCCCTTGTCTTCAAGGAGTTTCAGGTCTTTTCGTATTGTCACAGCAGATACATCAAGGCGTTCGCAAAGGGTAGCCACTTTAATGTGTTTTTCTTCTTTTAACTGATCTAAAATAAGTTGGTGCCGCTCCATTTTTGAATATAGTAAGCTAAGTCTTTATTATTCTTACAAAGATAAGGCGTTAAAAGCAGATACAAAATTAGTTTCTTCTAGTTTCGATTTTAATCGTTTTTGAAATAAATTATAAATAAAGTGAAATTTTAACTTTCGTTTGTTATCGTTTTCCTTCATTATTGTTATATTTGTATGAATTCAATACTATTTCATAAAGAAATGAAGGAAAACTTTTTTGATCGAGAACGTATAATTAATGCACTTCCACAGGTAAAAAAATGGGATGTTATCATAATTGGTGGTGGGGCCACAGGTCTGGGGGTTGCAGTAGATAGTGTTACCCGAGGCTATAAAACTTTGTTATTAGAGCAGGTAGATTATGCTAAAGGTACATCAAGCCGTAGTACAAAATTAGTGCATGGTGGAGTGAGATATTTAGCTCAAGGTAATATTGATCTTGTGAAAGAAGCTCTTCATGAACGCGGATTACTAGAGAAAAATGCTCCTCATTTAGTGAAAAACCAAAGCTTTGTAATTCCTAATTATCGCTGGTGGGAAGGTATCTACTACACAATAGGTTTAAAGGCCTATGACTTCTTAGCTGGCAAGTTAAGTCTGGGTAAATCTATTCATATTAATAAAACCAAAACGATAGAGCGACTTTCTACACTTCGTAAGAAGGGTTTATATGGTGGTGTTGTTTATAAAGATGGGCAATTTGATGATTCAAGACTGGCTATTAATCTTGCCCAGACTGCTCTTGAAAATGGCGGTACGCTTTTAAATCATTTTAAAGTAACAGATTTAACTCAGGATCCTTCAGGCACTATTATAGGATTAGAAGCTAGAGATACTGAGACTGGTGTAAATTATTCATTTGCCAGTGATCTTGTTATTAACGCCACTGGAGTATTTTCAGACGAAATTCTCCACATGCAAAAAAGCGACGCTAAAAAATCTATCGTGCCTAGCCAGGGAGTTCATTTAGTTTTTGATAAGTCATTCTTGCCGGGTGATGATGCTATAATGATTCCTAAAACAGATGATGGCAGGGTTTTATTTGCAGTGCCCTGGCATGATAAAGTTTTAGTAGGAACAACAGATACGCATCTTGATGATCATAGTCTGGAGCCTCAGGCTCAGGAACAGGAGATTGAGTTTATTCTCAATACTTTTAATAATTACCTTTCTAAGCCTGTGAGGCGCTCTGATGTACGTAGTATTTTTGCAGGTTTACGGCCTTTGGCAGCACCAAAAGACGATTCTGAAAGGACCAAAGAAATTTCACGCAGCCATAAAATAATTGTTTCAAAATCAGGGTTGTTGACTATAACCGGTGGTAAATGGACCACATACAGGCGTATGGCACAGGATACTATCAATAAGGCAATCTCCCTTAAAAAACTTTCAAAAAAAAGCTGTCAGACAGAGAATTTTTCCATCCACGGGGCCATGCCTACAGAAGAAAGAAGTAATCATTTATACATTTATGGTACAGATCAAAAAGGTATTGCAGAATTAATAGCTCAAGATCCTCTATTAGCCGAGAAATTACATCCAAGATTACCATTTTGTAAAGCGGAAGTTGTCTGGGCAGTGCGTAATGAGATGGCTCGTACAGTTGAAGATGTCTTGGCAAGACGAGTAAGAGCTCTATTTCTGGATGCAGATGCAGCGAGAAGTATGGCCGGAGAAGTTGCAACTATTTTAGCTAAAGAACTCAAAAGAGATGATGTTTGGAAGCTTAATCAAATAGAGGAATTTACACAATTAGCAAACCATTATTGTATAACAAGTAACACGGTTTTGGCATAAAATTTTAAAAAAAGCATCTTAGTTTTCTAATTAAGGTGCTTACAACCACAAAAACTATATATTCATATGGATCAGTTTATTTTATCACTTGATCAAGGAACAACAAGTTCTCGCGCAATCGTTTTCGATAAGAAGGGCGCTATTGTATCAATCGCTCAAAAGGAGTTTAATCAGTATTTTCCTAAACCCGGCTGGGTTGAGCACGATCCCCAGGAAATTTGGTCAACACAAGCAGGCGTAGCAGCTGAGGCCACTGTTTCTAAAGGTTTAAATGGTAAAAATATAGCTGGGATAGGGATTACAAATCAGCGTGAAACTGTTGTAGTTTGGGACCGCAAAACTGGTGAACCTGTTTATAATGCGATTGTTTGGCAAGATAAAAGAACCGCTGAGTATTGTGAAGAATTGAAAGAAAATGGTACTGCAAAAATGATTCAGGAGAAAACAGGTCTTGTTATTGACTCTTATTTTTCCGGGACTAAAGTAAAATGGATTTTAGACAATGTTGAAGGTGCAAGAGAAAGAGCAGAAGCAGGAGACCTGGTTCTAGGTACTATAGATACCTGGATTATTTGGAAATTTACGCAAGGTGAAATTCATGTGACAGATGTGACCAATGCATGTAGAACGCTATTGTTCAACATTAATACTATGCAATGGGATGACGAACTATTAGAATTGTTTGATATTCCTAAGAGCATGCTTCCTGTGGTAAAAGACTCTAGTGAGATATATGGCCATACTAAAACTACCGTTTTTGCATCAAAAATCCCTATTGCAGGAATAGCAGGTGATCAAATGGCTGCGCTATTTGGACAGATGTGCACAAAAAAAGGAATGGTTAAAAGTACATATGGCACTGGTTGCTTTATGTTAATGAATATTGGTGATAAGCCTATTATCTCTAAAAACAATCTCCTTACTACCGTGGCATGGAGAATAAATGGGAAAACCGAATATGCCCTAGAGGGAAGTATTTTTATAGGGGGCGCGGTTGTACAATGGTTACGAGACGGACTTAAAATTATCAAAAAATCAGAAGATGTAGAACCTCTTGCAGAATCTGTAGATTCTACCGAAGGTGTCTATTTTATTCCAGCTTTTGCAGGTCTTGGTGCTCCATACTGGAATCAAAAAGCCAAAGGAACTATTTTTGGCGTAACGCGAGGTACTACAGATGCGCATATTGCAAGAGCTTCTATTGAAGCTATTGCTTACCAGACAATGGATATTCTAAAAGCAATGCATGCTGATTCAGGAATTGAAATTAAAGAATTGCGCGTAGATGGTGGAGCATCTGTAAATGAAACCTTGATGCAGTTTCAGGCAGATGTCTTAGATTCTGTGACTATTAGACCTAAAATAACCGAAACAACTGCCTTAGGGGCAGCATATCTGGCTGGGCTTGCTGTGGGTTTCTGGGAGAGTCAGGAGCAAATTGAAGAGATGTGGCAGGAAGATAAACGCTTTAATCCTGCCAAAGATAAGGCAGCGGTAAAAGATGGAATTAAAGGTTGGTATCGCGCAGTTAAAGCACTTGAATATTGGACAACCCTTTAAATCATATATAATGACTCCATTTATAGCAGAAATTTTAGGAACGGGCTTACTCATCCTTTTAGGTGGTGGGATTGTTGCAAACGATATATTAAGTAAAACTAAAGGAAATGGCGGGGGATGGATGACAATCACCACAGCTTGGGGATTGGCCGTATTTGTAGGGGTCGTCGTAGCTGGACCCTATAGCGGTGCACATTTAAATCCTGCAGTAACTATAGGCCTGGCGGTAGCTGGATTGTTTCCGTGGGCCGATGTACCTACCTATATATTAGCACAGTTTATTGGTGCAATGATAGGCTCATCGCTAGTGTATGTTATGTATAAAGATCACTTTGATGCGACTGAAAATGGTGGGCTTAAGCGTG
>JBALXG010000600.1:0-1959 GCA_036961055.1 Leeuwenhoekiella sp.
CTTCGACAAGCTTAGCAGGACATTTTACCTTTAATGTGTGATTACCCTAATATTAGAATTATACAATGTAAGAATATTGAGATAAGACAATTATGAAAATCTCTGTCAGTCTGAGCCTGTCGAAGACTATGCTGGTTCAATCAAGAGCTTCTTCTATCGTGGAATGCTTCGACAAGCTCAGCATGACATCGTAGCTTTAAGTTGTATGCTATATTATATAATGTTTTTCCTGAACTAAACACAATTATAAAAATCACTGTCAGTCTGAGCCTGTCGAAGACTATTCTGGCTTTATGCAAGTTTTGCTTCGACAAGCTTAGCAGGACATTTTACCTTTAATGTGTGATTACCCTAATATTAGAATTATACAATGTAAGAATATTGAGATAAGACAATTATGAAAATCTCTGTCAGTCTGAGCCTGTCGAAGACTATGCTGGTTCAATCAAGAGCTTCTTCTATCGTGGAATGCTTCGACAAGCTCAGCATGACATCGTAGCTTTAAGTTGTATGCTATATTATATAATGTTTTTCCTGAACTAAACACAATTATAAAAATCACTGTCAGTCTGAGCCTGTCGAAGACTATTCTGGCTTTAAGCAAGTTTTGCTTCGACAAGCTTAGCAGGACATTTTACCTTTAATGTGTGATTACCCTAATATTAGAATTATACAATGTAAGAATATAGAGATAAGACAACTATGAAAACCTCCGTCAGTCTGAGCCTGTCGAAGACTATTCTTCTGGTCTGCCATATTCAGTATAATTTCTGGAAAAAGTGACCAAATTATCCCAATTTTCTTCAATTAAAGCTCGTTTTTTGCGCTTTGTCCAACCTTTAATTTGCTTTTCGATTTGAATGGCTTCCGTTGGGTTTTCGCATTGTAATTGCCATTTCAATTGAACAGGTCTTCGGGAAAAAGTATAGCTGTCTTTTTTACTTCCTGAGTGGTGTTGCATTAACCTTCTATCCAGATCATTTGTCATCCCCGTATAATAGGAGCCGTCTGAACAAAGAAGAATATAAACGTAGTAAAATTTCATAATAAAAATGCTTCGACAAGCTCAGCAGGACACTCTGCCTTTAATTTGTACGCTATATTAAAATTACAAATCATATTGTATAAACAGGGTGATAACATAACTATGAAAAACTACTGTCAGAGCCTGTCGAAGATAATCTGGCTTAACGTTAAGTTTGTTTTAATCCCAATGCTTCGACAAGCTCAGCAGGACATTTCAGCTTTGATTTGTCTTTATTCTTTAATATTATTTTTTTTCCCTTACTAAACACAACTATGGAAAACCATTGTCAGTCTGAGCTTGTCGAAGACAATTCAGGTTTACTTAAAAGTTTATTGTACGGGAAGTACTTCGACAAGCTCAGCAGGACATCTCGACTCTAATGTATGATTATCCTAAGATTCAAAATTCTTTTCTCAGATAAAACAGAGTTTAAATAACTATAAAAACCTCCGTCAGTCTGAGCCTGTCGAAGACTATTTTTGATTAACATAATCCATTAAATTAACGTCATTTCCCAGAAGGATTTCATTTGCGTTTATACGTCCGTGGGTAGTATCGTTTTCAAGTTTTAAAACCCCTCTTGGGCAAACAGCAGAACAAATACCGCAACCCACACATGAGCTGCGTACAATGTTTTCACCTTTTTGAGCATAAGCACGAACGTCAATACCCATCTCACAATAGGTAGAGCAGTTTCCGCAGGAAATACATTGTCCGCCGTTAGTTGTAATTCTGAATTTTGAGAATAATCGTTGCTGAAAGCCTAGAATCGCAGCCATTGGGCAACCAAAACGACACCAGACACGATTACCAAAAATAGGGTAGAAGCCTACACCTATAACTCCACTGAATATTGAACCAATTATAAAACCGTAAGCAGACCTAAGTTGATAAGCATCAAAAAAGAATAGTTTTCCAATACCGCTAAAAAA
>JBALXG010000601.1:0-1943 GCA_036961055.1 Leeuwenhoekiella sp.
TTCATTTTTTGGAAAGGTAAATCGCATATGCACACCGCGTTCTGTAGGAGACATTTCAGTAGTAATGCCATTATCAAGAGTTACTTTATAATAATGCGGTTTTGCAATTTCGTTCTCATGAGAAAAGCCAGCAGCGCGATCATTCTCATCTAATGTGAGTTTTCCCGTGACGGGCATAAGTGAGAAAACAGCATAATCGTTAGACCAGGAGCTGCATTGATGCGCCTGTTGAAAACCACGTATTGTTTCTTTAAAATACTGGTATTTCCAGCCATCGCCATTATTTCCCGTTTGCGGTGTCCAGGTATTCATACCAAAGGGTAGGGCAGTAGTGGGATAGGTATTACCCCGTGTAAGTTCAAATTTTGAATTGGTACCCTGAAGTGTGTTTACATAGTCTGCAAGGTCATTTATTTTAGTTTGTGCTTCTGTGAACTCAAAGCAGAAAAAAAGAGAGATTACAATGATTAACTTAAATTTCATAAATATTTTATTCTTTACAATTTTTCACTTTTACTAAAGCATTACCTTTTTTCCAGTCTTCGCAGATTTTTTAGCAGCATCAAGTATTTCTACAACAATCAGGTTGTTTTCTAAAGAAGAAAGGTCATTTGCTGTATCAATTTTACCGTCTAAAACTGCTTTTAAATAGGTTAAATGATCCTGATAATAGTCGGTTTTTAGGTCAATTTGGGCGTTTTTTGTATGTTTTGGACTATAATTTAAAGTGTTTCCATCAATAGCTTCGTAAGAAGATGAAGTACCATAAACCTGAAGATCTTTTAAGCTGTAAGACCAGTCCCACGATGCCTGAATCACTCCTGTCGCGTGCTCATATTCTAAAATAATGGTTGCATCGTCATCAACTTTAGGATAAACATCTGGTTTAAAATTTCGGGTAACCGCAGTAACTGCAATTGGCTTTCTACCATTTTGAAGCCAGGTCATTAAATTTGCGCCATAACAGCCAAAATCAACTACCGCACCACCGCCATTTTTTTCAGGATCTGTAAGCCAAGACAAAAACTCTTTACTGCAGCCTATTTCTTTAGGACCTTCATGACCATCACGAGCGATCATTTTTTTAATAATGCCAAAGTCACTCTGGTTCACTTTATCCTTAAGCGTTTGATTGCTGCCATACCAGGTCGTTTCATAATTGGTTAAAAGTGGCGTGTTATGCTTTCGCGAAAGCGCAGCCATTTCTTCAGCCTGCTTTGAGTTTACGGCAAGTGGTTTTTCTACCATTAGTGGCAGTTGCATAGGCAAACAAACTCTCGCGACATCTATATGTTCTGAAATTGGATTGTAAGCTAAAACCGCATCTGGTTTTACTTTTGCAAGCATTTTTGTAACCGAAGGATAAAATAAAGAATCTGGAATATTATATGATTTTTTATAGCGGTCAATCAAGTTTTGATCACTTTCTGCGATACCAATAATGTTTACTTTGTGCTCTTTATATTCATTCATAATCACATGCGCGTGATCGTGATTAAGACCTACAACGGCAACGTTGAGTAAATTCTGACTAAAGCCTGTGGCAGTGAAAAAAATAGAAATAAGTATTATAAGTGCTCTCATGGTTTTTTGAATTAATCCTTATTCATTTTAGAAATGAGTTCTCTGAGAATATCATTTTGCTCTTGTTTTAAAGAAAGAAACTTTGTTACCCATTTATAGATAAAAAAAAGAATTACAAAGAATACGACGATATAGAATAAATAAATGATGATAAAAGGACCCATAGAAATCATATTATAATTTGATTATTAGAAAATTAGGCATCAGTATTAATAGTTATTTTTTTAAGCGTAGCCCTGAAAGCAAAACTTATAAAAACTAAGATAATTCCAAAAGTAAGATACTCCCATTTTCCGCCTAAATTTGCTAATGACATCATCTGGTTGTGTGTTGTTACGTCGTTAAGATGATACTGAATG
>JBALXG010000602.1:0-1942 GCA_036961055.1 Leeuwenhoekiella sp.
GTGTTTAATTTTATTGTTTTTTTAAGGGTATAAGACCACATAATCGCTAATTTTGCCATTTTAATACCTATTATCATGGAATTTTTGAAAACCATACTTATAATTTTACTCGTCATCTTTGGCGTGCGGATTATATTTCGTTTTGCCGCCCCTTACGTGATGAGATATGTAGCGCGTAAAGCAGGAGAACGTTTTGCCAATATGGCTCACGATTTTAAGAATACTAATACACAAAGACCAGCTGAAGGTCAAACTACTATAATCAAGGGTCCGGCCAACGAGCATACTTCAAATAAAAAGGTAGGCGAATACATCGATTACGAAGAAATTGACTAATTTTCGGCTTCAGTTTTAGATACTAAGTATGACTTTTTCGTTTAAAAAATTACTGCCCCATTTGCTGGCAGTGGTTGCCTTTATAATAATTTCCCTAATTTATTTTAGTCCGGTTTTACAGGGTAAAATGATGTATCAGAGCGATATCGTTCAGTACAGGGGGATGGCAAAAGAGCAACAGGATTATAGGGATAAAACCGGCGAGGAACCATATTGGACAGATTCTGCTTTTGGCGGAATGCCTACATATCAACTGGGTGCAAAATATCCGCATAACTGGATCAAAAAACTGGATTTATCGATACGTTTTCTGCCCAGACCGGCAGATTATCTCTTCCTATATTTTATAGGTTTTTACATTTTACTTATTTCTTTAAAACTTGATTGGCGGTATGCTGGTTTGGGAGCGCTTGCCTTTGGTTTTTCTACATATCTTATAGTTATCCTCGGGGTAGGGCACAATGCAAAAGCCCATGCGATCGCATATATGCCACTGGTTTTAAGCGGAATTATTTTTACGTTTCGGCGTAAGTATATAGTTGGCTTTATTGTCACAGCGCTGGGCATGGCGCTTGAGATTGTCGCAAATCATGTGCAGATGACCTATTATCTCATGCTGCTCGTGATTATTTTAGGTATTGTCTATTTAATAGATGCATTTAAAAAGAAAGAACTTAAAGATTACTTTAAGGCATTGGCGGTGTTAGTTGTCGCAGTATTACTGGCTGTGGGAACTAACGCTGCAAGTTTAATGGCGACCAGTGAATACGGAAGCTTTAGCACGAGAGGAAAAAGCGAACTAACAATAAACCCTGACGGAAGTGAAAAAGTAAGAGACGCCGGGCTGGAAAAATCTTATATCAATCAATATAGTTATGGTATTGGCGAGACGCTCGATCTTTTTGTAGCCGGACTTTTTGGAGGATCAAATACCGAACCTTATAACAAAGACAGCGCGTTTGCAAAATTCCTTGTTCAGCAACAAGTACCTCCAGCTCAGGTTGAACAAATTTTCGGACAATTCCCGCTGTATTATTGGGGAAGTCAGCCAGGAGTTTCAGGTCCTGCTTATCTGGGTGCAGTAGTTATTTTTCTATTTGTGTTAGGATTATTTTTAGTGAAAGGAAAAACCAAATGGTGGCTAGTAGGCGGTACATTGCTTACGCTACTTTTAAGTTATGGGAGCAATCTCTCCTGGTTTACAGATTTGTGGGTAGATTATTTCCCTATGTACAATAAGTTTAGAGCGGTTACTTCCATACAGGTGATTGTTGAGCTTTGTGTACCTGCGCTTGGAATATTGGGTTTAATGAAAATGTTGCAATCAACTCAGCCTATAGAGGAAAAGTTAAATGCTTTGAAATGGACCACTATAATTACAGGCGGGCTTGCAGTAATATTATTAATTTTTAAAGGAACATTCTTTCAGTTTACAGGAAGTAATGATGCTTATTTTGTTCAGAATTTTGGTCTTGATTTTTTAGAGGCGGTAAAAGAAGACCGACAGGCACTTTATGTAAATGATACTTTGAAAACGCTAATTTTAGTCGTTCTTGCTGCTGCGGTTTTATGGTTTTTTATAAAGAAAAAATTATTAGAAACTCAG
>JBALXG010000603.1:0-1940 GCA_036961055.1 Leeuwenhoekiella sp.
TGGTTATGAATTTTAAAAAGCAAAAGTAAGAGCTTATCTAGCCAACCTGTAAGGAGGAAATCGTTCTTGAGTGATTTCCTCCTTTTTTTGCTATCGCGAAATAAAATAACCTTGAAAACATGGTAATTATCTATAAGTATTATGACCAACTGATCCGATAAAATTTCATTAAAAATAAATCTTTTCAAACTCGTCATTTCGGCCTTTGAGACTTAAATTTGGGGTATGGATGATTTTATCGCTGCACGCTCACAAATGGCGCTATCGCTGGGATGGCATATCATATTTGCATGTTTTGGTATGGCTATGCCTTTCTTTATGGCTTTCGCCGAATGGAAATGGTTAAAAACAGGAAATGAGGTCTATAAAGACCTTGCAAAATCATGGGCAAAAGGAGTGGCGATCTTCTTTGCCGTGGGTGCTGTTTCCGGAACTTTTCTCTCTTTTGAATTAGGTTTACTTTGGCCGGAATTCATGCTTCACGCAGGCCCCATTTTTGGGATGCCCTTTTCAATGGAAGGAACTGCTTTTTTCCTCGAGGCGATAGCTCTGGGAATTTTTCTTTATGGCTGGGATAAAATTCCAGCATGGGCGCATTGGTGGTCTGGAGTTGCTGTGGGAATTACAGGAGTAATCTCTGGTATTTTTGTTGTAGCCGCAAATAGCTGGATGAATAGTCCCTCTGGTTTTGATTATATAAATGGTGAATTTTTAAATATTGATCCTATTGCCGCACTTTTTAATGATGCTTGGTTTACTCAGGCTCTTCACATGACAATTGCCGCATTTGCCAGTACGGGTTTTGCTGTGGCCGGCCTGCACGCCATATTATTAATACGTGGTCACCATATCGACTTTCATAAAAAAGCATTAAAAATAGTTTTGATTTTTGCTTCAGTTGCTGCTTTTTTAATGCCTATTACTGGTGATGTCGCTGCTAAAAGTGTTGCCAAAAGACAACCTGCAAAACTTGCTGCGATGGATTTGCATTATCATACTGAAAAAAATGCAGCCCTAACCATAGGCGGTCTACCTGACGAAGAAAATGAAGAGGTTAAATACGGCATTCAAATTCCTGGCGGATTAAGCTTTCTCGCTCATGGTGACATTGATGCGGTTGTGACAGGACTTGATGATATCCCAAAAGACGAACAACCACCTATTCTTATAACACACGTCGCCTTTCAGATAATGGTAAGTCTGGGATTTTTAATGATGGGAATTTCCATAGTTTATTTCTTTTTAAGTTGGAAAAAGCGGGATTATACCTCAAAAAAATGGTGGCTTTGGCTTATGGCATTAGCAACGCCTATAGGATTTATAGCCCTTGAAGCTGGCTGGGTAGTCACAGAAGTTGGCAGGCAACCCTGGATTATTTATAAAATTATGCGCACCGAAGATGCTGTTACACCTATGCCGGGAATCTCATATTCACTTTTGTTGGTTTTCCTCTTATACTCTTCTCTTTCTGCTGTTGTAATATGGCTAATGCATCGTCAAATAAAAAGTATTCATAAGAAATATAACCAGCAATAGATGGATTATACACTACTCGTAATTATAATTTTAGGAATAAGCGTGGTTCTTTACACACTTTTAGGTGTAGCAGATTTTGGTGCCGGGATTGTTGAAATTTTCATAGGCAAAAAGGGTCAGGAAACTATTGCGAAAGCCATCGGGCCGGTTTGGGAAGCAAACCACATGTGGCTAATCCTAATTGTGGTTATTTTATTTAATGGTTTCCCTAAAGTTTATACTGTATTTTCTACTGCTTTACATATCCCGATACTTATTTTTCTCATTGGTGTTATCGCCCGTGGAACCGCATTTGTATTTAGACATTATGATGCCTTTACAGATAAATCTGAAAAATATTACTCGATTATTTTTAGATATGGCAGTGTGATAGCGGTCGTTTTTTTAGGCGTGCTTCTAGCGAC
>JBALXG010000604.1:0-1939 GCA_036961055.1 Leeuwenhoekiella sp.
TTTCACTTTCATATTTTTCCTTTGTTCCGCTACTTAATGGATACGCCAGAATATTCACCTTTTTAACCGTTTTTAGTACCTTTTTCTGATCTACCGAAAGCTTGTCGCTATTTGGGCTTATCAAGCTTGTAGGAACATCGATCATTACAAAATCATCACTCTCCTTATTGTCTACATAATATTCTTGCAGACTCTGCTCCTTATTACAGCTTACCATTGCCAGCAGAAGCAATAGAATTGAACTCAGCTTTAGTATTTTCATGATTTTTAACTTAATTTACTTTTACATTTTTAAGCTCTTCACTTCCTGAGAAGTTTATGCTACTGGCAATTTTTCCTATTTCTCGTAGATCAATATCGCCGGTGATTTTTATAATTACAGTATCATCTTTTCCCTGAGAACCATCCATAAACATCACAAATTCTTTTACAAAATCATCACTTTTACCTGGCTTGAAGTAGAACTTCACATTTTTACCATCATCTTTTACGCGCATGAGCTGTTCTAATTTTGCACTACTTAAATACGAGTTAAACTCAGATTTCATTTTTTGGGCAGATTCGGCGTTTTTTGTACTAAAAACCTTGATATCTTCCAGATTATTAACCATGTTGATATAATTTTTCATCTCAGGATCACTTGAATCTAAATCTATTTTACCTAATAGTTTAAACATTTTAGGCGTAACAACCATTGCCGAAACATCCTTCATGTCTTCAAATTTGTCAAAACTTGATTGCGCAAAAGCCGTTATGCTCAAACAAAGGACTACAAGACTTATTATTATTTTTTTCATTTTTATATTGCTTTAAGGGTTATTTTAAATATTTATCTGTTGTTTTTTTAAATTCGTCCAGCGCTTCCAGCTGTTCTGCTCCTTCATCCATAAAACTTGACATCATATAGAGAGCTTGTTTTGTTTTTAAAGCCGCAACATCAGGATCTTTATAAGTGCCATAATCATGTTGCCCGCCACCTGTATTAAAGGTTAAAAACAAGCCTATTATAATGGCTATACTAGCAGCTATAGGAATCCAGTACAAAGAGCGCTTTTTCTGAGTCTGGGGTAAGTTTATCTCACCGGTAAAGACTTCTTGTTTTGCTTTCGCGAAAGCAGAAAACATAGCAATGTAGGGTTCAAGATGTGTAGCCACGTCATCTCCCGTAAAATAATCACGCAGTTTTTGCTCTTCTGCAAGGGTAGTTTCTCCCTCAAAATATGCATCGAGCAGTTGTTCTATTTTATTTAATTCCATAACTATGTTTTTTAATCAATGCTTCCCTTATACTTTTTCGCGCCCGTGATAAAGCGACGCGCACCGCTGTCTCATTAAGTTGCAGCTGCTCTGCAATCTCGCTGTTTGTATATTCTTCTACATCACGCAACTGCAAAATAAGCTGTTGTTGATCTGGTAAATCTTTCATCAACTTAAAGACCCAGTTTACGGCATCATTATTCTCTGCTTCTCTGCCTGTATTATAATTAGGATCCTCGTAATTATTATGAACGATTTTCATATTGTTACTGCTTTTGGCCTTAAGCTTATCATAACAATAGTTTTTTGTCATTGTGATAGCAAACGCTTCTGTACTTCTGTATTTCTGCATTTGTTCTCTTTTTGACCAGAGTTTTAAGAGAATTTCCTGTGTCGCATCTTTAGCTTCTTCTTCAGAAACAAGTAACCGTTTGGCCAGACGGTAAACCTTATCTTGAAAAGGAGTGACGACGATAAGAAAATCACTTTGGTTCATGTTTTGTTTTGGTTAGTTATAAGCATGACGACTTACAACTCATATTGTTACAAAAAATAGCTTATTTACAATATTATTCTAATTTTAGGGTTCTTAATAAAAATTGAAATATGAAAAAAATTTCTACTACCCTACTTGGTTTTATATTGCTGTTGACTTCTGTCTCTTGTTTTAAAGACAAAGATG
>JBALXG010000605.1:0-1936 GCA_036961055.1 Leeuwenhoekiella sp.
AGCTTTTAAAACTTCAGCTTAAATATGCAGATCGTTTATTTATCGAGTTTGTCTACAGTCAGGCACAGGAAGAGAACAGCCATTTTGGTAGAATCGCCCGCTCAACCGTAAATTTTGTCGTAAACAACAAATTTAAAGAGCACGATTTTGATCGATTTTATCTTTGCGGTCCGGAAACAATGATAAATGAAGTAAAAGATGTTTTAACCGAAAATGGCATTGCCGAAGAAAATATTCTTTTTGAACTTTTCTCTTCTAAGGAAGAAGGCTCTGTTGAAGTTGCCACAGACGGAGTTACTAAAATAAAAATAATCGTTGATGATGAAGAGTTTGAATTTGAAATGCCACAGACCCAGGTTATTCTTGATGCGGCTTTAGATCGTGACATAGATGCTCCTCATTCTTGCCAGGGCGGTATTTGTAGCAGCTGCATTGCGCGAATCACCAGCGGAACAGCAGTAATGCGTAAAAATCAAATTCTTACTGATGGCGAAATCGCAGAAGGTCTTGTACTTACTTGCCAGGCTCAGCCTACCAGCCCTTCAATAACGGTAGATTATGATGAGGTTTAGGCCGATTTTAGACTAAAAAATGGAGGTTTTTTTAAACAAATCGTTTAATAATTTTTGCTACAGGTTCAATTTTATGCGTGTGCTCTATTGAAGGACCAGCCACCCAAACTGTTTTATACGTTGCTTCTTTTGCAGCTTTAGTAACCATATTTGTGCCTTTTAAAAAGCGTAACATTTTTACATACTTTTTAAGCCATTTATTTTTATTCAAAAGCTTTTCAAACCAGTTTTGCTCAGTGCCAATTTCCTGCACATAGGGCGTATTAATTACAGAACATGGCGTACCCGAAATCTTTTCGGTTAAGACGAGGTCATTTTTACCATAATCTACGCAAGCCTGTTTATATGGCGTAGAAACACCAGCTTCAACTGAAGCGATAAACGGGCTCCCAATGCTGGCTCCTATTGCGCCGTAACTCAATACTTTTTCTAATTCAGCTTTGTTGCCTACACCACCCGCAGAAATCACGGGAATTTTGCAATTTTCATTTAAACTTTTTATCAGATTTTCAGGATCTGTATTTCCTCTATGCCCGCCCGCCTCATTATTTACTGCAACCAGTGCGTCACAGCCTAAAGCTTCTACTTTTTTTGCCTGTTCCAGATTAACCACATCACAAAAAACTTTAATTCCGTTTGCATGCGCTTTATCTATTACAGTTTTAGGATTGCCCAAAGAGGTGATGATAAAACCTACACCCAACTCACAACAAACCTCAAGTTGAGCAGGAAATTTAAGATTTGATTTATTCACAATAAGATTAAAGCCAAAAGCACCATCTTCAGGTTTTGCTTCTTTCAATTCAATAATCGCCGCACGCAGTTCAGGGATTGTGCGGTAATTAAGTGCCGGTATGCAGGCTGCGATTCCTTCTGTCATGGCTGCTTTTACCATAGCTACATTAGAAACAAGAAACATTGGCGCGATAATTATTGGGTGTTTTATGCCTAAAATCCGGCTTAAGTCAGTGGTTTTCGGCATATTTTAATCTAAAATTTGTTTGATTCGGTTTACTATTTTTTTAGGCGAAATGGTGCGCATCGCATTTTCATATCCCGGCGGCACTTTTTTGCCATATACCGACGTAGGAATTAAGGGAAATTGTTGTCTGTCTGAAGTGAGTTGGTTTTCTTCCGGCTGCAGAAAAGGTTTAAAACCCAAAGAAGGATGCGTCACTCCCCACAACGTGACAACTGGCACGCCAAACATTGCCGCCATATGACCATTGCCGCTGTCCATCGCGAGCATAGCATCGAGCCGCGAAATAACAGATAATTCATCTTCAAAACTATAACGCCCAGCCATATTAATGGCACTTTTATATTTTGAAGCGAGATTATTAAGAATCGCCACTTCTTTTTTT
>JBALXG010000606.1:0-1926 GCA_036961055.1 Leeuwenhoekiella sp.
TCCTTAGCGGTAGAAATTAAGTTTAAAACCTGATCTGTCTGAGAATTGTTATTGGGTAAAGATATTCTGGAAAAATCGCCAAATTTGTACAGTAAATCGGTTGAATTCCATAGTTTTTTAGAGTCTAAAAAATTGATTAATAAATCTCCAAAATTCTTAGGATCATCGGTAGGTTTACTTTTTTCTGTACTACGCGAAATAATATAAAGTTGCTCTACTGCTCGGGTTAGGGCTACATATAATATATTCACATTATCAAGCTGCTGTTGCTGTCGCTTTGCATGATAAAGTTCAGCTGTATTTTCATCTATTTGTAATAAGTCTTTTTTCTGACCTATAAGTAATGTTTCAAACCCCAAATATTCTTCAGGTTCTGTCATGTACCAGTTTGTATTATCAGATTTAGGGTAAAGATCACTTTCTACAAAAGGATAAATAACTACAGGAAACTCAAGCCCTTTAGCTTTATGAATAGTCATTATTTGTACAGCCTCGGTAAATGGAGGGGTGCTAATGCTTAAACGTTGCTTATTTTTCTCCCACCACTCTATAAAACCATGAACTCCGGCTTCATTTTTTTGATCATAATCAAAAACAGAATCCAGAAAAAACTGAATATGAGCTCCACCTTGAGTTAGGTCAAAAGAACGCACAATATATTCAGCAGCCTCGTAAAGAGGTAGCTGGGTACAACGGTCTAGATTAAAAGCAATGCCAAAACGCGCTAATTTTGTGAAAAGATCCTGTCCCTCAAGTTGTAAATGCTCAACATAAAAATTATGAGGTTCATTAATTTCCAAATAGGTTAAAGCAAGATATTCAAGTATTCTGATACAGATTTCAGTAGAATCAGGTTGTAAAATATAATGCAGAATATCTACAATAAAGCAAACTTCTGCAGACTGATTTATAAGTAAGCTCTCGTTAGAAACGACCGGGATATCATTTTCTTGTAAATATTGCGCTATAGCAACACCTTCGTCATTTTTACGTACTAGAATGCATATTTCGCTTAAAGCGAAATCTTTTTTAATTTCATTTAAATGTTTTAAGGTTTGTTCAAGATATTCAGGTAAAGCTTCTTCTTTTGTATTTCCCTGAACGAAAGAGATGCTTACAAAACCGCCTTGCTTGCTGTTGTTTTTCTGCTTATTACCTGCGATATACATATTTAGATACGCAGGCTGTTCCATACAAACTGAAGCTGTGGTAAAAAAACTATTGTTAAATGCTATAATTTCTGAATGACTACGGTAATTAAATTCAAGATCAATAGTAGTTTTATTCTGATTTTGAAAAGGATTATGATCGCCAGAAAGTTTTATAAACTGCTCTGCATAGCCACCTCGCCAGCGATAAATTGCCTGCTTGGGATCACCTACCAGCATTAGGCTGTTTGAAATATCATCCTTTTTTTCTGAGCTTACCGTATTATCAATTAATGGAATCATATTTTCCCATTGCAGCACAGACGTATCCTGAAATTCATCTATAAAATAATGATGATAACGCTCGCCCAGTCGTTCATAAATAAAAGGAGTGGGCTGGTTTGCAATATTAGTATGTATTAATTCATTAAAGTCAGAAATCAAAACGAGATTTTTTTCAGCTTTAATTTTTTGAACTTCGGTGTTAATAGCTTGAAGAACAGATAAAGGGGTTATTTTTTTTAAAAGTTCTATTGTAAGACTAAGCTTTAAAATTTTAGTCTTTAAGACCTCAAAATCAGCCGAAATATCTGGTTTTATGCGGTCTAAAACCGCTTTTATATCTGGTTTTTGGGTTTTTGCATATAAATCTTCCTGCCCGAGATTTTTAACCCAGGCCGATTCTAAATTGAGTGATAAATTTCCCTGAGCAATGCGCTCTAGCGCATTGGGTAAATACTTTCCTTTAAAATGTTCAGGTAATAAATCCTGATTCCTG
>JBALXG010000607.1:0-1920 GCA_036961055.1 Leeuwenhoekiella sp.
TCTCACTAAAATTAAAATGCATCCTGACGTAAAAAACAGAATAATCCTGCTAACAGATTTTCCTAAACCTGAATTGTTGAGTATTGAGACAGATTTTAAATATTATGATAAAAAGGAAGGTTGGGCAAATCCTTTTACTTCAGAAGATTTAACCGAAATAAACCGGGAAGCCAAACAACATATTATTGATAAAGTACCAGAGAGCGGACTTTTTGCCGAAGCTTCTAAACAGGCATTATCAACTATAGGACTTATGGAAAATCTGGTACAAACCATAGGCTGGAAACTAGATTATAGCGCACTTGAGAGAATTAGAGAAACTCCAAAAATCACTGAACATGCCAAATAAAAGTTGGAAAGCTGAAGAAATAGATAAACATCAGGTTGCTATTATTCATAAGCTGGCTCATGAAATCTGGCCACAAACCTACAGCGATTTGTTAAGTGAAGGGCAAATTGTCTACATGCTAAACATGATGTATAGCATAGAGTCTTTAGAAAATCAAATCGCGTCTGGTCATAAAATGTATGTTTTTAAATATAATGAGCAGGAAACAGGTTTTCTGGTGATTGAGCACAACAAAGACGAATCAAACAAAACAAAAGTGCATAAAATTTATCTTCAGCCTAAACATCAGGGAACAGGCTTAGGCAAAATTATGATGGATTTTGCAGCCGAAAAAGCACTCGAATCGGGTGATAAATCGCTTTTTTTAAACGTAAACCGGCAAAATTCAGCATTAGGTTTTTATGAGCACTATGGTTACAAGAAAATGTACTCAGAAGATAATGACATAGGCGAAGGCTACCTCATGGAAGATTATGTAATGGAAAAAGAACTTTAAAAACATTCCTCTCCCTTTGGGAGAGGCTAGGTGAAGGCAAAGGAGGATGAACATAGAACAATATCGCGAATACTGCATAGCAAAACCCGGAACAACAGAAGAATTCCCTTTTGATAAGGATACGCTTGTTTTTAAGATAATGGGAAAAATGTATGCTTTAGCATCACTTTCTGTGTGGGAAAGTGGCGATGCTCGTATAAATCTAAAATGTGATCCTGATAAATCTTTGCGCTTACGCGAAAAATATCCTGACACTATTCTTCCCGGTTACCACATGAGTAAAATACACTGGAATACGGTGCACGTAAATCAAGACCTCTCACCCAGAAAAATAAAAGAATTGATTGATCATAGCTACGATCTTATAGTACAATCACTAACTAAAAAACTCAAAGAGCAACTTGCTCAACTAAAATAGACCAGACCAGACCAGACCTGCAAGGTTTTCAAAACCTTGTAGGTCTTTAAAATGGCTTTAAGTATTTCTGGTTTACAAAACCTTGCAGGTCTTTTATAAGCCATCTTCCTTTATCTTTGCAGCCTTAGAAAAAAGCAATGCAAAATCCCACTTCTTTTTATAAAGAAAATATAGATAAACATCAAAGCAGTCTTGAACAGGTAAAAAAGCGCTTATTAGTCTCAAGTATGCTTCGGCTAATTATATTTTTGGCCGCATGTACCGCGGTTTATTTCACCTGGTCAAATTCGCAGATAGTTATAGCGATTATAATTGTGACAATCGCCCTTTTTGTTTTTTTAGTCTCAAAACACAGCGATCTACAATACAAGCGGGATTATCTACAAAAATTAATAAGTATAAACGAGACAGAAATAAGGGTTCAAAATCGGGATTTTTATGATTTGCCTTCCGGCGAAAAGTTTAAGAATCCGTTGCATTTTTACAGTCAGGATATAGATCTTTTTGGCAGAGGTTCATTTTTTCAATATTTAAACCGGACAAGTCTTGAAAGTGGTGCAGAAAAACTGGCGCGTCAGTTTACTGAAAATTCTATAGATAATATTCCGCAGAAACAGGAAGCCATTAAAGAACTGGATGAAAAAGCAAGCTGACGGC
>JBALXG010000608.1:0-1918 GCA_036961055.1 Leeuwenhoekiella sp.
GGTTTATATCGCAAAGTGCAAATGATGGTTATGAATCCTGTGCATGTTGATATTTGGGGAACGTATATCACGACTCCGGTTATCAATGACAGATATGCTAATGTGCGAATTAACAGCGAGATTTATAATCAGTCACAGGTTGGTGATTCAGTTAAAGTGACGCAGGTAATTATAGATCCGCAGGGCAAAGAAGTTGCGCGTAAAGATTTTACCAGATTTGTAAATAGTGATAGAAAGGGAAATCTCGAAGTAACGCTTCAGATTAATGATCCTCAGCTTTGGGATCTTAGAAATCCTAATTTATATACAGCAGTAACACATGTTTATCAGGGCAATACTGAAGTTGATCAAGTTGAAAATTCTTTCGGCATAAGATCAATAAAATTTACGGCAAACGATGGTTTCCACTTAAATAATAAGCGAGTACAATTAAAGGGTGTAAACCTGCATCATGACTTTGGCCCTTTGGGCGGAGCATTTCATAAAAGAGCTTTAGAACGCCAACTCGAGATTATGAAATCTATGGGCGTAAATGCGATACGTAACAGTCATAATGTTGCTGCACCAGAATTGCCAGAATTATGTGATAAAATGGGGCTTTTGCTATTTAATGAGATTTTTGATAAATATGATGCAAAAGCAGATATTACAGATACAACAGATTTTGACGCTTTCGCGAAAAGAAACGTAAGAAACTTTGTAAAGCGTGATCGTAATCATCCTTCAGTATTTATATGGAGCGTGGGAAATGAGATAGGCGACGTGCAGTGGAATATTGATAATGGTTTTCAAAAGCTACATACGATGGTGAATTATGTAGATAAATTTGATCCTACACGACCAGTGACTTTAGTTAATGACAATATGCAGGCAGCGGTAATGCGCCCTTTTGATTATTATGATGTGCTTAGTTATAATTACGGGCAGCGGTATCGCCTCGCAAGAGCCCTTGAACCTGAAAAATCTGTGATAATAAGTGAGAGCGCTTCAACTGTAAGCACCAGAGGATTTTATGAATTTCCGCTACCAGAAGATAAAACAGATTTTACTAAAGCATTACAAGTAAGCTCATACGACCTTAACGCCCCTGAATGGGCAGAAATAGGCGATGATGATTTTATGTGGCAACAAGATGAACCTTATGTGGCGGGAGAATTTGTGTGGACTGGTTTTGACTATCTGGGAGAGCCAACACCTTATGATAATAAAACTGTAAAAAATCAGGGAATGAGTGATGAAGCTGCTTCCCGAAGTTCATATTTTGGCATTGTAGATCTGGTAGGCATTCCTAAGGATCGTTATTATCTTTATAAAAGCTACTGGAAACCAGATGAGAAAACCATTCATATTTTACCACACTGGACGTGGAAGGGAAGAGAAGGTGAGAAAACTCCGGTTTTTGTCTATACTAATGGCGATTGTGCAGAGCTCTTTATTAACGGTAAATCTCAGGGAAAGCAATGCAAAAACCTAACCTCATCAAATTCAACAGAGCGTTTTAGATTAATGTGGAAGGAGGTTGTTTATGAACCCGGAGAAGTAAAAGTCGTGGCTTATAAAAATGGTGAGAAAATAGGGGAAGAAACGATAAAAACAGCCGGCAAGGCAGATCATATTAAATTAACTGCAGATAAGGAAACTATTAAAGCAGATGGTCAGGACTTATCTTATGTTTTAGTTGAGGCTTACGATAAAGACGATAATCTCGTCCCAATGGCAGATAATACCATAAATATAGCGATTAATGGAGAAGGTCATCTTGCGGGCGTAGGAAATGGAAATCCGCAATCATTTGACTCTTTTCAGGCGAAAACTGTCAAACTTTTTTACGGAAAGACAATGATTATTTTGGGAGCAGATTTTGAAAAAGGTAAATCAAAAATTACTGTAACTTCAGATGGCTTAACTAAAGATAGTG
>JBALXG010000609.1:0-1905 GCA_036961055.1 Leeuwenhoekiella sp.
CATCTCATCAGTCTTAATAGACGCATCTGCAATCCATTTTGTAGATTTGATATTTGCCTTAGGTCCCCAAAAACTAAATAAAGGAAAATCCCCAAGATTTTCTCTAAGAGAATCCCTTAATTCTGAAGGAAACGTATAAAAATCGGGAATTTTTCTTCCGTCTGCCAGATAATTGGGCCTTGGAGTAGCACTATAGTCAACGCTTGAATACATATTATACCACCAGAACATATTAGATGACGTAAAAGTGGGATCAATTTTCTTCAGCTTATCCCAGATTTTCTCACCTTTTACCAGTTTATTAGACTGCTTCCAGAATTTTACTTCTTCATCTTCTTTATCGTACCAGCCATTTCCCATTATACCGTGTTCTGAAGGCCACTTTCCGGTTAAATAGGTAGATTGTACAGAACAGGTAACTGCAGGCAATACAGGCGTAATTACAGCCGAACTTCCTTTTTCTAAAAATGATTTTATAAATGGAGTATGTTCTCCTATGAGTCTTTTAGTTAAACCTACAACATTGATTACTACAGTTTTTTTCATAGTTTCTCTTTTAGCCAGTTTAGTTCTCTTATAATTGATTTATCGAGATCTGTTTTTAGTTGAGGAGGAAGCACATCCCAGGTATAGGTTTCTACTTCTAAATGCTCGGTTACCTGATGGTCCTTTAAATAATCAACAACTTTTAAAATATGATCCTGAGTTGAATATAAACCGTCAAATTTTTCCAGAAAAATGGGGACGTGAAAATGTGCCCTAATCTCTGTAAAATCGCCCTTTTCAGCTAAAATATTAGGTAAGTCATTAAAGGTTTTTACTTTGTCACCCACTTTTTGAGTAACCTGATGCAAATAAACAGGTTCGTCAAAAAGTGCTAAAGCATCCCAGATTTCCTGATTATTGTTATTTTCAAAAAGAATTTTTAAAGCAGAACTTACCTGGATTTTACCCACTTTTATGCCGTTTTCGGCCAGTTTTTGGAGGGTTTCGCGAGGTTCTTCATACGCAAGCGAAAAATGGCAAACGTCGTAACATATGGTTATATAACGATAAATTAATTCTTTAGCTTTCTGCTTATCGCTTCCCAGTTCTTCCTTTAAATTTTCAGTTGCTATAGGCAGGAGATAATCTGTAAAAAATTCGATTAATTCATTGCTATTTTCAATTAATCCATCAGGTTCTGGCTCTATATCGATATGGATGTATTTGCCTGTGTTTTCCTCAATTTCATGAAGATGTAAAATAATTTCTGAAAGATTTTCGGCGCCAGTTTTGAAAGCGTCATTTGTATCATCAGCAGTCTTGTGCCAGTGCTTATAACTTATGGGCGAAGTAGAAATACCACCTTCTATATTTTCCGGTAGCAGTTGAGCAAGTTGATCTGCCAGGCGTTTTGTATAAATAACACGGTCATCTGTAGTCCAGTCTGGCGCATGAACAAGATCTTTTACACGTTCTTTATGAAAATTTCCATAAGGAAAACCGTTCATGGTAAAAACGTAAATATTGTTCTGCGAAAGCCAATTTTTAAATTCCGTCAGGTTTGCTTCAAAACCTAGTTCTTCACTGGCTTTATTTGAAAGTCGCAAGCCTAAACCAAAAGGTTTGCTGCCGGCAACTTCATCTTTTATGGTAAGAACGTATTCTTTAAGACTTTTAAATGTGAGCTCCCAGTTTTCACCGGGATGAACGTTTGTGCAATAGGTTAAGTGAAAGTTTTTAACCAGCATATTAAAGTGAAAGTTTGTGAGCGCTATAATCGTTAAGCAGTGTCATTGCGTGGCGCATTTTATTATAATCTATTTCATGCACATCATGCTTTACACCAATTTTTGAAATAAGTGTGATTGTGAGTTCGCCACCCAGATGTTCTCTAAATTCTTCAATACCATTAAGCAATCT
>JBALXG010000060.1:0-10181 GCA_036961055.1 Leeuwenhoekiella sp.
TCTGCAATTGCTTTCTCTTCTTTCTTAAGAGTAAACTTGATTGCGTCTACTGCAGATTTGGTACGCAGGTAATACATACCTGTTTTTAAGCCACTCTTCCATGCATAAAAATGCATTGAGGTAAGTTTGGCAAAATTGGCATTTTCCATAAAAAGGTTAAGCGACTGAGATTGATCAATAAAGTAACCTCTGTGACGAGACATATCAATAATGTCTTTCATGCTTAACTCCCAAACGGTTTTATAAAGTTCTTTTAAATCCTGCGGAATAATATCTATATTTTGAACAGAACCATTCGCACGCATAATAGCCTGCTTTAAATCTTCATCCCAAAGACCTAATGCCACAAGATCTTCAAGTAGATGCTTGTTAACTACTATAAACTCACCAGAAAGTACACGACGGGTATAGATGTTTGATGTATATGGTTCAAAGGCTTCGTTGTTTCCTAAAATCTGAGAGGTAGAAGCTGTAGGCATAGGAGCCACAAGTAGTGAGTTACGCACACCATTCTCTTTAATTTCTGCTCTTAGTTTATCCCATTCCCAGCGGCCGCTTAATTCTTCATCTTTTAATCCCCATAAGTTATGCTGAAATTCTCCCTGTGATATAGGTGATCCTTCATAGCTTTCATAAGGCCCTTCTTCTTTCGCAAGTTCCATAGAAGCGGTAACTGCTCCGAAATAAAGCGTTTCAAAAATTTCTTCATTTAATTTTTTAGCCTCATCACTGGTAAATGGCAATCTCAATTTGATAAAAGTATCTGCCAGGCCTTGTACACCCAGACCTATAGGTCTATGACGCATATTGGAATTTCTGGCCTCTTTTACCGGATAATAGTTGCGATCTATCACTTTATTCAGGTTTTTTGTCACCCGTTTTGTGATACGATAAAGCTCTTTATGATCAAATTGACCATCTTTAATAAACATAGGTAAAGCGATAGAAGCCAGGTTACAAACCGCTACTTCATCAGGGCTTGTATATTCCATGATCTCCGTACACAAGTTTGATGAACGTATGGTACCTAGATTTTTTTGATTTGACTTTCTGTTTGCAGCGTCTTTATAAAGCATGTATGGAGTACCTGTCTCAATTTGAGATTCAAGTATTTTCTCCCAAAGTTCACGAGCTCTTATAGTTTTACGCCCACGACCTTCAGCTTCATATCTTTCATAAGTTTCTACAAACTCCTCGCCATGCATATTAAACAGGTTAGGACATTCATTAGGACACATTAACGTCCAGGTGCTGTCTGCCTCTACCCTTTCCATAAATAAATCTGGCAGCCACATCGCATAAAATAAATCTCTTGCGCGCATTTCTTCCTTACCATGATTTTTCTTTAAATCAAGAAAATCAAAGATATCTGCATGCCATGGTTCAATATAAACTGCAAACGATCCTTTACGTTTACCACCACCCTGGTCTACATAACGTGCTGTATCATTAAATACACGCAACATAGGTACAATACCGTTTGAAGTACCATTTGTACCACCTATATATGAACCTGTCGCACGTACATTGTGAATAGATAAGCCTATACCACCGGCACTTTGTGAGATTTTTGCGGTTTGTTTTAAAGTATCATAAATACCATCAATACTATCATCCTGAGTCGCTAGTAAGAAGCATGAAGACATTTGAGGTTTTGGCGTTCCTGAATTGAATAATGTAGGCGTTGCATGTGTAAAAAACTTTTTAGACATTAACTCATATGTCTCTTTTACAGAAGCAAGATCGTTAAGGTGTATTCCCACAGAAACGCGCATAAGCATATGCTGAGGACGCTCTGCAATTTTACCGTTTAACTTAAGTAAATAAGAACGTTCTAATGTTTTAAAGCCAAAATAATCATACCCAAAATCTCTGCTATAGATAATAGAAGAATCAAGTTCTTCTTTATTTTCCATAATAACCTTATAAACATCATCTGCTATTAAAGGTGCTTTTTTTCCGGTGCGTGGATTTATATATTCATACAAATCTGTTACAACATCGCTAAAGTTTTTCTTAGTATTCTTATGTAGGTTAGACACAGAAACGCGCGCTGCAAGCTTAGCATAATCAGGATGCGAAGTGGTCATCGTTGCCGCAACTTCTGCCGCAAGATTATCAAGTTCGCTGGTTGTTACACCATCATAAAGCCCTTCTATTACGCGTAAAGAAATTTTTACGGGATCAACCAGCGGATTTAAACCGTAGCACAGTTTTCTTATTCGCGCGGTAATTTTGTCATACATAACCGGTTCTTTACGACCGTTTCTCTTAATTACATACATAGATTTGGGTTTTAGTGGTTACACTCAAAGCATTTTGGCAAGCTTTGAGTAAAAGTTTGTCATGGCTGTAATTTGAGTTACAGCCATGACATTAAATTTTTTAAATTATATAGGTGCCTTTACGGCAATATGCGATGCTTACTGTATTATTCTAAAACTAAAAGTCAGAATCAAAGCTGATTTTTTGACCTTCTGTACCACCGCTTCCGCTGGCAACTCCGGCTTTTTGATATTCACCCACTCTTTTTTCAAAGAAGTTGGTTTTCCCCTGAAGAGAAATCATATCCATAAAGTCAAACGGATTTGTAACATTATATTCTTTCTCACAATCAAGTTCTCCCAATAATCTGTCTGTAACAAATTCTAAATACTGAGTCATTAATTTTGAGTTCATCCCAATCAGACTTGCCGGCAGGGACTCTGTAATAAATTCACGCTCTATGTTAAGTGCGTCAACCAGTATTTCGCGTATGCGTTCTTTAGGCACTTTATTGATCAAGTGGTGGTTGTGTAAATGCACTGCAAAATCACAATGAACACCTTCATCTCTTGAGATTAACTCATTAGAAAAAGTAAGCCCTGGCATTAATCCTCTTTTCTTTAACCAGAAAATAGAGCAAAATGCACCAGAAAAGAAAATACCTTCTACCGCTGCAAAAGCGATAAGACGTTCTGCAAAACTTGGGCTTTCAATCCATTTAAGTGCCCAGTCTGCTTTTTTCTTAATAGCAGGAAAATTTTCAAGCGCATTAAAAAGCTGACCTTTTTCTACATCATCTTTAACATAAGTATCAATAAGAAGAGAATATGTTTCAGAATGAATATTCTCAACCATTATCTGAAAACCATAAAAGAATTTAGCTTCAGAATACTGTACCTCGCTTACGAAGTTTTCAGCAAGATTTTCATTTACAATACCATCAGAAGCAGCAAAAAATGCAAGTATATGTTTTATAAAGTAGCGCTCATCTGCATTTAATTTACCAGTCCAGTCAGAAAGATCCTGGTGCAAATCAATTTCCTCAGCCGTCCAAAAACTAGCTTCAGATTTTTTGTACCATTCCCAGATATCAGGATGCTCTATGGGAAAAATGACAAATCTGTTGCTGTTTTCTTGTAAAATTGGCTCTATCTCGCTCATGTATTGTAATGTTTTTGTAGTGATTAAAATGGTATTACTTGGGACTAACAAAGATCAAAAAAAAAGGCAGGCTAAAGCGTAAAATATGCAAGGGGTTTTCAACAAAGTTTTCAACATGAGCATTTTCCTACAATCTAATTCTTTTGTTAAAAATTAAACTTAACCATCTGATTTTTAAATACTTATGTTTATTATTCAGAATATTTTTTATATCTCAAAATCTGTGTCAGTAAGGGCTTTTACAGGTCCTTAACCCTGTTTATCAGAATTAAATTTACCACTTGTTATTAACCCCCAAAAGCGGTGCAAAATCGCTTAATTTTGGGTTAAAAACTCCCGATATTATATTAAATAAACCAGAAAACTCTTTTATTAAGAAAAACGTTTGCGTCAATTCAAAAAGTCAGCTTAATTATAAATAATATAACATTTTCTGGCATAATTTCTGATCTAACAAAGTGCTATAAAAAGAAACTAAATTGATCAAAATCATACGCTTAACATTAATAATTGCAGGAATATTTCTTCTTAATTCCTGTTCTAAACTTACAAAAGCAACAGATTTTATTACTAATCCCAGTGCTCGCGAAGTTTATAAAAGGGAATTTAAAAATGACACCGTTCAGTACGCAAAATGGGCGCAAGCGTTTAAAAACTCTTTTGAAGACAGCATTTCTGTCAAAGTTCCCTACTTAGAAAATGGCTCTTTTTTTCCTAAAACTAATGCTGTTTACAGTTATAACTTGTCATTACAACAAGGTGAGGTTTTTCATCTTCAGGTTGCAACTGACAGTCTAAAAACCAAAGTTTTTCTTGAATTATTTGCAAAAACCGGCGATTCTCTAAATCCGTTTAAATCTATTGTGCGCAGTGCAATCGATGAACGTGAACTTACTTATAGAGTAGAAACCACTGCCGATTATAAAGTAACTATTCAGCCGGAAATTAATGCTCATTCGCCCTTTGTGATCAAAGCATATCGTACACCATTATATTATTTTCCTGTGACAGGTAAAGGCAATGCCGCTATTCAAAGTTTTTGGGGAGCTAATCGTGATGCGGGAGCACGACGCCACGAAGGTCTTGATATTTTTGCTCCTAAAGGCACACCGGTTGTTGCAGCAACAGATGGCTGGATAAGTTCTACCGGCAACAGAGGACTGGGCGGTAAACAAGTCTGGCTGCGATCTGGTCTTTGGGGAAATTCGCTTTATTACGCTCATCTTGACAGCATTATTGCCACGCAGGGACAACGCGTAAAAACGGGTGATACTCTAGGTCTTGTAGGTAATACCGGCAATGCGCGTACAACCCCATCACATTTACACTTTGGTATTTACAGAGGTCGAGGTGGTGCTATTAATCCGTTACCATATGTTTTTCAGGGAACGGCGCCAATTGCTTCAGCAGGCATTAAAAATGATTTCGAAGAAAAAATAGTGGTAAAATCGGCACGTGCTAATCTTAGAAATTCAGCTTTCGCGAAAGCAAAAAAAATAGGAGAAGCCTCACGCAGAGACACTTTAGAACTTCTGGGCCGCTCTGCAGATTGGTTGCATGTACGTACCGCCGCAAACCAAAGTGCGTTTATACATGAAAGTCTGGTGGGAAGTATCTAGCAATTAACATTCCTTTAGCAGGCTTCTCGCCTAAAACCTCAGTATATTTAGACATCTTACCAAAAATATAACGATGTCGCTATTCTCAAAAGTCAAAAACACCATTAATCTATTAAAATCTGTAGATATGGATGCGCTGACAAAACTCTCACAAAAAGTAGATCTTTCACAGGTAATGTCTGCTGTGGGTAATCTCGATGACCGCCAGCTTAAAGGCCTTATGAAAATGCTTACCACACAGGCAAAAAAAGGGCAGCATAATTTACCTCCCATTGATGGAGATTTCTATAACATGAGCCTTAAACTCTCTACCCAAGAGCGCGCTATACAATTAAAAGTGCGCAATTTTATGGAAGAAGAAGTAAAACCTATTGCTAATAAATACTGGAACAGAGCAGAATTTCCGCATCAGATTATACCTAAAATGGCCGAGCTAAATGTTTGCGGTATCGCTTATGAAGGTTACGGCTGTCCCAATCAGTCTTTTTTAATGGAAGGAATTCTGGCGATGGAACTTGCCCGGGTTGATGTTTCTATTTCCACCTTTTTTGGAGTTCACAGCGGTCTGGCAATGGGCTCTATTTACTTATGCGGAAGCGATGCGCAAAAAGAAGAATGGCTGCCTAAAATGCAAAAATTTGAGAAAATAGGCGCTTTTGGCCTTACCGAACCTGAGGTAGGTTCTGCCGTTGCAGGTGGTTTAGGAACTACCTGCAGACAAGAAGGCGATGAATGGATTTTAAACGGACAGAAAAAATGGATAGGCAATGCGACTTTTTCAGATATTACCATTATTTGGGCTAGAGACGAGGTTTCTGACCGTGTAAAGGGGTTTATTGTACGCAAAGAAAATCCGGGTTTTAAAGCCGAAAAAATGGAAGATAAAATGGCGTTGCGCACCGTGCAAAACGCGATTATCACATTAACCGATTGTCGCATCCCTGAAAGTGACCGTTTACAAAAAGCAAATTCTTTTAAAGATACCGCAAAAGTATTGCAGATGACACGTGCAGGTGTAGCCTGGCAGGCGGTAGGTTGCGCCCGTGGAGCTTATGAAAGCGCTTTGAAATACACTAAAAAACGGGAACAATTCGGGCGACCTATCGCCAGCTTTCAGTTGATACAAAATCATTTAGTCGAAATGGTTTCAAATCTTACCGCGATGCAAACCTTATGTTTTCGCTTATCAGAAATGCAGGATGCCGGAATACTTACTGATGAACATGCTTCTCTGGCTAAAGTATTCTGCTCTATGCGCACAAGAGACGTGGTAAGCCGCGCGCGAGAAGTGATGGGCGGTAATGGTATTTTGCTGGAATATGATGTTGCCCGTTTCGTCGCAGATGCCGAAGCCATCTATTCTTATGAAGGAACAAAGGAAATTAACTCACTTATTGTAGGTCGTGCTATAACCGGCTACAGCGCTTTTGTAAGTTAAGAAATCGTAAGGTACGCATACTCAAGATACGTCGTTCTGAATTTGTTCCGATAGCTATCGGAACAGCATCTCATTATAAATCAAAAATAGCCTTTGAGACCCTGAAATAAATTAAGGATGACGACAAATAAAAAGGCCGTCTTGAACATAATCAAGACGGCCTTTTGTTTTTTTAAAATATGCTTAAGGAGCAGGATTAGGAATAGCTTTATGCACCGCTTCTATTTCCTTTAAAACCTCATCAGATAATGTGAGATCTATACTGTCTATATTTTCTTTAAGTTGCTCTACTGAAGTTGCACCTACAATATTTGCTGTTAAAAATGGTCTTTCATTTACAAACGCAAGAGACATTTGAGCAAAGTTTAAACCGTGTTTTTTAGCTATTTCACTGTATCTGCGTGTTGCTTCAAAACTTGTCTCGCTGTGATATCTGCTAAATTGTGGGAACTTAGTTACACGCGCATTATCTGGTTTTTTACCATCAAGATATTTGCCTGTAAGTGTACCAAAACCAAGAGGAGAATATGCAAGTAAACCTATTTTCTCACGATGAAGAATTTCAGTTAAGCCTATTTCATCTTTGCGATTAAGCAAGTTGTATGGGTTTTGCACAGTAATCATTTTAGGAGCCCCTTTTCTGGCTTCTTCCAGATAGCGGGAAACGCCGTATGGAGTCTCGTTACTTACCCCAATGTGCCTGATTTTTCCTTTCAGAATAAAGCTGTCCAGCGTTTCAAGAACTTCGGCAAAATTATCTTCCCACTCTTCATCATGCTCATGCAAATAACCCAGTTTACCAAAAAAGTTGCTGTTGCGTTCTGGCCAGTGCAATTGATACAGATCAATATAATCTGTTTGTAAACGTGTCAAACTTTTATCAATAGCATCTGTTATTTCTGCTTTAGAAAAACCACCTGTGCGTATATGTTTTGTGTTCTCTCCGGGACCGGCGATTTTTGAAGCCAGCACGACATCATCTCTTCTACTTCTTTTTTTAAGCCAGGTACCTATTATTTTTTCTGTGCTTCCGTAAGTTTCTGCTTTTGCTGGCACGCTGTACAATTCGGCGGTATCGATAAAATTAACTCCCTGTTCAAGTGCATAATCAAGTTGCGCGTGACCTTCAGCTTCTGTATTTTGTTGTCCCCAGGTCATTGTACCCAGGCAGATTTTTGATATTTGAATGTTTGTGTTAGGTAATACAGTATATTTCATAAAGAATAATTTTTCGCCAAAAGGTTAAAAAAAGAAGCAAAGTTAAAGCAACAATATCAGAACAATTCTCTGTAAAACACAAAACCCTCTTAAAAAAGAGGGTTTATGTTTATAACTAACTATTTTAAATATCATTAAGCAATCGTGTAACCTCATCAAGTTTTGGTGTGAGAATTACTTCAATACGCCTGTTTTTTGCTTTACCTTCCGGAGTATCGTTTGCACTTACCGGCGCATATTCCCCGCGACCTGCCGCAGTAAGGTTTTTAGGGTCTATGTCTTTATTTTGCTGTAAAATCTCAACAATTGCTGTAGCACGTTTTGTAGAAAGATCCCAGTTATCTTTAATTGGCCCATTACCACCATAGGGAACATTATCTGTATGTCCTTCTATTAGGACTGAAATATCTGGATTCTGCGCCAGCACATTTCCCAGTTGATTTACTGCTTGTTTACCGTTTGCGCCCACCATCCAGCTACCGCTATCAAAAAGTAGTTTATTTTCAAGCGAAACGTAAACCTTACCATCTCGTTGCTCGATGGTAAGTCCTTTACCTTCAAAATCTACAAGCGCTTTTGAGATCGCATCTTTTAAAGCGCGCATGGATGCGTCTTTTGCAGCAATCATACTTTCTAGATCGTCTACACGCTGAGAGCGGTCTGCAAGATCTCGCTGCAATTTTTCTAATCTTGTTTGTTCTGCGGCCAGTGCTGCCTGCTTCTCATCCAGTTCTTTTAAAAGTTCGCGGTTTTTCTGCGAATTTTCAGCTAGTCTGGCTGAGCTATTGGCCTCTAGCGCATCGTAAGAAGACTGGAGGTTTTCAAGATTTGCTTTCGCAGAAGCATATTCTCTGGCAAGTTTATCACGCTCTGCCGTTGCAGTTTCCAGTTCTTTCTGAAGCTTCTCAGATTCGGTTTTAAATTTTGTTTTGAGACCTTCAGATTCGGTTAAATCTGTAGTTAAATCTCGGTTTTTAGCCTTCAAATCGGCATATTTAGCCTCTAAATCCTTGTACACTTTTGCCGAAACGCAAGATGCAAGTAAGCTGCATCCTATAAATACCACACAAATTCTTTTTATCATTTTAGTAAAAACTTATTGTTAGAGATTAATTTAAAGAAGGTTGCACATTGAGATCGCCCAATTCTACGAGCAATGGGCAGTGATCACTATGCATAGCTTCTGGTAGTATAACGGCTCTTTTTATGTTTTCTTTTAAAGGTTCACTCACCATATTGTAATCTATGCGCCATCCTTTATTATTCGGTCGCGCGTTTGCCCGGTAACTCCACCAGGTATAATTATCTGAATCTTTATTTAAGTGCCTGAAAGAATCTATAAAACCATTGTCTATAAAATTGCCAATCCACTCCCGCTCGACCGGTAAAAACCCGCTGGTGTTTTGTAGACGCACAGGATCGTGAATATCAATTGCCTGATGGCAAATATTATAATCTCCACCTATAATTAGGTTAGGTCGCGACTGTTTTAAAATATCTATATACGTCTTAAAATCTGCCATATATTGCAGTTTATGATCAAGACGGGCAATGTTTGTCCCAGAAGGCAAGTACAAACTCATAATCGAAAGGTCGCCAAAGTCAACACGTATATTGCGCCCTTCAAAATCCATATAGTCAATACCCGTCCCATACACCACATTATCGGGTTTTTCCTTAGTAAAAATAGCCACGCCGCTATATCCTTTTTTCTGTGCACTAAACCAATAGGTGTGATAGCCTATGGCTTTAAAAAGTTCAAGATCTAATTGATCTACATTTGCCTTTGTTTCCTGCAGGCACAAAACATCTGGATCTGCCTGAACAATCCATTCTAGCAGCCCTTTTTTAATGGCGGCGCGTATTCCGTTTACATTGTATGATATTATTTTCATGAAGTAATTTTTGCAAGGGCGCTAAGGTACTCAATCCATCAGATAAGGTTATAATCAAATGCAAGTCGATTTTAAGCTTAAATTTGAGTTTTTTGGAGATACTAATTATATTATCCTGTAGTTTTATAAGTTCATGCGTACCATTATCCTGCCCTTTTTTCTACTCTTTGCATGCTATGCGACTGCGCAGGATATTCCTGACCCTGATTTTAGGGAAAAGCGTCTTGCGGCACACGATACAATGGTGCTTGACTCGGTAAGTATAAACAGTTCATTTTTTGAGGTTTTTTTAAAAAATGGGCACCCGCTTGATTCTACTGCTTATGATATTGATTATGGAAACGCCGTCTTTAGCTTTCGCGAAAGCAAAACCGCCCTAACCGATACGCTTATTTTTAAATACCGTGTTTATCCGCAATTTCTAACCCAGCGCTATTTTCTTTTTGACCGCGATAAAATTGTTGAAAGCACAGGAAATGCTCAAAAAGCATATGCGTTGTCTAATGATCGTGATGTTAGGGATTTTACACCTTTTGAAGGGTTACAAACTTCTGGAAGTATCGTGCGTGGGATCACCGTGGGAAA
>JBALXG010000610.1:0-1889 GCA_036961055.1 Leeuwenhoekiella sp.
TCCCGGAATTTTAGAAAGAAAATATTTATTTGATCTAGCTTGTCTGTCAGTTTGGGAAGATGAAAAAATAGATATACAGCAATCTGCTTTTTTAAAGAACCTAAGTGAGCGACTTGTTCTTAATAAGGCTGAAACTTCTTCATCTTTAGCTCACATCCATGATTTTATAACAAATTACAGAGATGAAATTTCCTATTTAAATTATAGCAATCCGCTAAAGCATTTTTATAATCAAACCAGTAGAACCGTACGTATTTTAATTTTAAGAAACAAAAAGAGATTGCTTAATGAGCTATTAAACAGTAAAGATCTTGTCGTACTTTTAGGCCAAAGCACGGTACGAGAACTTAATAAAAGTGAAAAGAAAAAAGCAAAGGCTCAATTGCTCGACATTTGTAAAAGCATTCCATCTCTTGCTATTTTTTTACTACCCGGCGGCACATTACTCCTGCCCTTACTCATCAAATTAATTCCAGAACTTTTACCCAGCGCGTTTGATGATAATCGTATTGAGCGTGAAGAAATAGAATAATGAATAAGACTTTTTTTTTGCAGCTGTTAACTTATTGCAAAATTAAACTGATCTTCTTATAGAATTATAGAAATTACACCCATGAATGCCATCTTTACCCGCTTTAAAATTCTTTGGAACAACCTTACCGGAAAAATCGCCTTTTACCCTGCATTATTGGCTTTTTTAGGGCTAATTTTTGGCCTTATTATGCGATATGCAGAAAGCAGGGGGATTTCTGGTTTTTTAATTAAAAATGCTCCTGCCCTTGTCATTAACAATGCAGATACCGCGCGTACTTTACTTAGCACTTTTGTTGGTGGCATAATTTCGCTTATGGTGTTCAGTTTTTCAATGGTTATGATTTTACTTAATCAGGCCTCAAATAATTATTCCCCGCGCATATTGCCGGGATTAATTTCTAATAAAAGACATCAACTTGTACTGGGCTTTTACATAGGGACACTCACCTACTCTATTCTTGTATTACTCAGTATAAAACCCACTGACGATAAATATCAGTTACCCGGCTTTTCTGTTCTGCTGGGTATAATAATGGGCATGATTGTTTTGGCCTTGTTCATATATTTTATTCATGCGATTTCAGAAGCTATACAGATCAATAATATAGTAGAATCTATATATTCTAAAACCAAATCACGCCTTGAAGAATTAATTGAAGAAACAGACGATACAGGTTATAATACTACTTTTGATAATACCGATAACTGGCACACCTATACTATTGACCGCACCGGTTATATGCAGACTATTTCGGTACAATCTATGATCAATTTTTGTAAGAGAGTAGAATGTAAATGTGATATTTTAGTCACAAAAGGGGCTTTTATATTAGAAGGGCTGCCCATTGCAAGATGTGATAAGGAATTGAGCAAAGAAGAAGAAGAAAGTCTTATGGCTTGCTTTGGATTTTCGCGAAGCGAAATAGTGGAAAACAATTATATTTTAGGTTTTAAACAACTTAATGAAATTGCTATAAAGGCAATGAGCCCTGGAATTAATGATCCCGGCACCGCTATCACCTGCCTCGATTATATGACCGAATTGTTCAATTTACGCCTGCAAAAGGCAGATTTTACTATAATTCATAACAAAGATAAAGAAGCTATTATTCGCCTTAGACCCGTTAAATTTAAAGAGCTAATGTACTTTGTATTTGCCCCTTTACGTACATATTGTAAAGAGGATGTAGTTATGCTTAATAAAATGTTGACCTCCTTATATTATATTCAACGCTCTGGTAACTCTTCAGAAGAATATCAACAAGTTATTATTAATGAGGTTAATCTAATTTTAAAGGATGTGAATGCTAATATACCTAATGCTGAAGATCGCAGGCGACTATTACAGATAGGAG
>JBALXG010000611.1:0-1888 GCA_036961055.1 Leeuwenhoekiella sp.
TTTCACTTTAAATGAATCTTTAGCAATAGATAAAAAAATAACACTTAAAGCAAAAGATACGGCGAATGCCGCACACCTGTATTTTAAAACTAAAAACAAACCCGCATTTAGGATGCATCCCGAGGGAAAACTTAAACTAGACGGATTAATCATAACAGGAGATAATCATGAAGATGCTATAGGTACCCTAGAAAATAATATGTCAAGTGCGTACAATATATTTATCTCTAATTCTCATTTCGAAAATTTTAAAAGCATCTTAAAAAGTTCAAAATCATCTTTTGCAGATACCATTCAGATTAAAAAATCAACATTTAAAAATTTCGACCAAGGGATTCAGCTGGCTCAGGAAACAGATGATACGGGCGAGTATAATGCAGAATTTGTAACTATTCAAGATTCAAGATTTGAAAATATTGAGGGTACAGTTGTAGATTATTATCGCGGAGGATATGATGAGTCAACCGTAGGAGGAAACCTAAACCTTACTGGAAATACTTTTATTAATTCAGGTAATTCAAGAGAGACGACGCTTTTGATTAAAAACAGAGGTATTGTTCACGTGACTATTTTCCAGAATAATTTTAGGAATAATCCGGTTAAATACATAGCTATACTATGGGGTGAGAAAGGCCAAAAACCTATAAACAATACGATTTCAAATTCTGGAGCATTTAAGACTGTAGAAAATCTGGAACAAAAATTAATGTATTAAATCAGCATATGAGGATAGTACTATTTTTTTTGTTAATTGTGTTTTTGGAGTCTAGTATTCTGGCGCAGCATATCCCTGCAGATCAAGTTCTCGAAATACAAGAGCTATCAAACTATCTCAAAACTGAAACTAAACAAGAACTGGAGGGCAGCGATAAAAAGGTTTCAGAAAAGGAATTGGCTGGGTATTTTAGATCTCAGTTTTCCAAACATTTTTTCTACAACTGGCGAAATAACGAGGTACGCTTTAAGAAATATAGAGAGGAGTATGATCTAGCGGAATTTCACGCTGAGCGCGCTTTAGACCATCAAAATAAATTTGATGCAACTACGCTCTGGAAGCTGCCATTTAATTACAAAAACGGAGATGCGGTAGATGCCTACGCGTTAAGACATCTGGCCCGGCAACACAAAATGGTTGATATAGCACTACAGTATTATTATCGCGATAAGGATACTAATCAGGTAGCCTATTTTAAGAGTCAGCTAAAATCTTTAAATGCGGCTTTAGCTCAAAATAAATATGAAAACTTAGAGAGTGGTAATGGTGTTTATGAAGTTTTTCGGTCTGGATATCGGATTTCAAACTGGTTACAAATACACAATCTGTTTTTAAATTCTGATGCATACACAGATCAGGATCAACTCATAACTATTGCGACTTTATTACAACACGCATCAAATTTATATAAGAGTAATACAGAGTTTCAGTCTGGTAATCATCAGACACGAGGAATGTCTGCACTGGCTATGCTAGCAATACTTTTTAAAGATTTCAAAGACGCAGATATATGGTATGAGAGAGCAATGAGCTTGCTTGAAGAGCATCTGGAAAAAGAAATAAATTCAGATGGATTTCAGTTTGAGCGATCGGTGCATTATCATATTAGTGATATCGAGAATTATTTTTATGTATATCAATTGGCTCAGAACAGCCAGATGAATCTCAGTCCTATGTTTGAGAATAAACTTAAATCTTTATTCACAACACTTATTAAGATTACATACCCAGATAAATCGGCTCCGGTTTTTTCTGATGATACTGATGCCCCTTGGGCAGAAAGCAATGATATTAATGAAACACTTACTTTAGGTTATCTTCTTTTTGATGATCCGGAAATGGGCTATTTTGCTGAAAATTCGGTTTCCGCAAAGCTTTATTGGTTTTTAAAGG
>JBALXG010000612.1:0-1876 GCA_036961055.1 Leeuwenhoekiella sp.
CCCTTTTGCAAACTTATAATTCTAAAAAGCAGGACTATTTTAGTAATACTACTACAACTACAAATCAAGTTGCTATAAAAAATGCTTTAGAAGCAGACCCGAGCCTAAACCCAGTAAATTATCAGCCTTACAATGGCTCTCAAGCCAGTAAATTGACGACTGTGCTGGTAATTGCACTATTTACATTATTATGCCTTCTTGCCCTGTCTTTATATAAAAATAATAATTTGCGAGCTAAGGCAAATGAATTGTTACAGACAAAAAATGCTGAACTCTTTATAGCCAAAGAAAATGCTGAAAAAGCATCTGTAGTTAAAGCACAATTCTTGTCTACAATTACGCATGAGTTAAGAACTCCCATGTATGCAGTAACTGGTTTAACCCACTTACTACTTCATGAAAATCCTACTCCAGAACAAAAAAAGCATCTTGATTCTCTTAAATTTTCTGGAGAATATCTACTCTCACTTATTAATAATATACTTGACTTAAATAAACTTGAGGCTAATAAAGTTGAAGTAGAGCAAACCACGTTCAATCTGCGCAAACGTGTTGATGATGTAATCTTTGCTTTAGAGCGGTCTGCTCAGGAAAAAGGTAACAAACTTCAGTTAGCATTTGAAGAGGGTATTCCTGATCAAATTATTGGGGATCCTTTAATGATTTCACAAATCTTAATAAACCTTATTGGCAATTCAAATAAATTTACAAGAGATGGGCTGGTAACTGTGCGCGTTAAAAAAATAAGTGAAAACGATTCTCAGGTATATTTACATTTTGAAGTAGAAGATACAGGTGAAGGAATAAGCAAGAAAAAACAGAAAAATATCTTCCAGAATTTCACACAGGGATCTGTACAAATTAACCGAAAATTTGGCGGTACCGGTTTAGGGCTTTCAATTGTTAAAAGACTTCTAGAACTCCAGTCTAGTAAAATTCAGCTGGAAAGTACTTTGGGTAAAGGATCCAGATTTTTCTTTGATATAAAATACAATCTTACTAAGGATGCTGCTAATCACAGAAATGAAGAGAAGGTATATGATATTGATTATGCCGCTCTGGAAGGTCGCAGAATTCTGGTTGTTGAAGACAATAAGATAAACCAAATGATCACACGTAAGATTCTTGAGAAAAACAAGATTGAGTGCGATGTAGCAGATAATGGTGAAATTGCTATCGAAAAAATACGCTTTGAAAGCTATGATCTTGTTTTAATGGATATTCACATGCCGGGAATAAGTGGTATTCAGGCAACTCAGAAAATACGTGAATTTAATAAAGACCTTCCTATTCTTGCCCTTACAGCGGTAACAATTGATGAAAACATAGATGATTTTTATCTTGCCGGCTTTAATGATATAATTCCTAAACCGTACAAGATTGAAGAATTTTTCTCAAAAATTCATAATTCATTAAAGCGCAATGTCACTATATAATTTAGGACTGCTTAAGCTTTTATAGTCTCATTTACATAATCTAAAATCTGGTTGTTAAACTCAATTTTCTGGTCTAAAAAGCCGATTTTAATAGGTAAATAGTAGATTTTTGCAGCTTTAAGAAGTGGTTTTAAACGCACATAATCCTTTTCTGTAGTAAGTATACATTCAAGTTTATCGAGTTCTTTAACTTCAGAACTTGTGAAATTATGATGGTCTGCATATTTAATGTGTTTAAAATTTATAAACCTTTCTTCAAGATACTTAATTAGAGGCTCTGGTTTTGCAATACCGGTAATAAGAGTAACATTCGTACCGTGAAGGTTTTTTAAAGGCATTTCGCTTTGCCCAAAAATCACATCACTATACTTAATAATAGAAAAATAAACAGAAGCTTTAGTATATTTTCTTATTTCGTCTTTTATTTCAGCTTTTTCATG
>JBALXG010000613.1:0-1871 GCA_036961055.1 Leeuwenhoekiella sp.
GATTGAAATATATAGAATTGCCAATACGATCAACCCCATTTATCATTTCAAATTGAAAAGATTCAAGAATTGGTTTATTTAAATTATCCATATTATCAACTGATAACTCATATACCTCGGTGAGATTATGATCATCTGCTATTGTGTTTGCAATTGCATCAAATGATTTATCTCCATTAGTTTTACGGTAATCAAGTGCGTCTATTGACAGAAATCTTTGCTTAACTTCTCCTGTTATTGCACCATTATTATCAAGCTGAGCATTTACTAATGTATTTCTTTGTACAGGTATCTTACTGTATAATTCTATTTCTTCAGACTTACCATTTTCATGTACCATGCGGCCCACCCAGTTATATACTCGTGATGGCAGTAAATCTGGGACAGCAAGTTTTTCTGTAGCGTCCAGTAAGATAAGCTTATCGTTAATTTTTACTCCGGCAATCACATAATTATAACCTTCTAAAGTGGGGAAAAGAGGCACTCCATGGTCGCGAGTACTTACTAAAATAGGATTAACTGTAAGGCCTACTCCTTTAAGCATTGCGATAAGCATGAGATTTACTTCTGCAGAGTTACCTGAACCTTTCTTATAAGCATCTATTAAATCATCTTCAGTATATTTTCTTGTCTTCCCATTCCATGTCATACGGCTTTTAATAAAATCAAAAGCCATTTGCATACGCTCGTTACTCTTTAATGTTGTCTTTTTAATACGCTCTTCCTCCGTATTTATGAAGCCTGTTTTTTCAAGTTGTTTGCCAAAATGATCTGATTTTAGAATTGTTTTTGCTACATCATCCCAGGTAGTTGCATACTTTTTTTCTTTATCATTGGGAAATTTTACAGATTGCAGTTCATAAACAATTTTATACTGGTAGTCATCAATATTTTTGACATATGACTCCTCGTAAAGCGCAGGCACTTTTTGCATTTCAAACTCTGTAATAAATTCTGTAAGGTTTAAAACACCAGTATTTGTACGGTGTGTTGTAGTTCCGTAGGCACCTTTTTGCGCCCAACGTATAGACATTGACCTTTCTTTTAAATATTCCTTTGGCTCTATATCATAATATCCTTTTTTTATGCGATTAAATATAAAGAACTGTGGTGTTCTTATCTTTGCCAGAACATGATCTACAGGTATTTTTTCCTGAAAAACTATATCATCAATTTTATAAAAGGGAGAAACCAAGACGTATTTATATTCTATAACAGATCCTACTTTTACATCAGGAAGCGCTAGTGACACTTCTGACCAATGTTCATTTACTTCAGTCTTAAAAATTCCATCCTTTTTAAGATCTTCCTCGGTAATTTTTCCTTCGCTTAAATTATATGTGACACCATCAATTTTATGCACTATCTCCTCATCACTACCATCTCTGTAAAGGCTTATTGTTTTTGTCGCATAGTCAAGCCCCTCTTTATTTAGAATTTTGACACGCTCCTCAATTTCAGTTACAATTATCCACCCATCAGTATCGTCATAATCAAAATATGTATCTCTGCCCCTATGCAAAATCACAGCGGCAGCCGTAGAATCTGCGGGGTATATATTTTCAGATAATTCTTCTTCTGAAACTTTACCGTATTTATAATTTTGAGAAAAAACACAAGGCAAACAAAATATGCTTAGCAAGCATATAAACATTAATTTTTTGGCAAACATATTTATGGTTTAACTGAAGCTTATAATAGCATACTAAATTTTGGTCAATACTACTTTTTCGTTTTCTTTTTCAATAACCATATCATAAAATTTCTTAAGATCTGGATAGAAATTTGCAGGAACTAAATGAGAATGTATAGCCATTTCTACAGACAACTGTATTCCGGAAGGAGACTCTGAAATAAGGTATTTAAAATTT
>JBALXG010000614.1:0-1871 GCA_036961055.1 Leeuwenhoekiella sp.
GCGACTATTCGGCTTCCTTTAGTAATAACTCCGCGTGTAGGCGAAATTTTGCTTAATTCGGCATGTAATTCTTTATTGGTTAGTTTTTCGTCATAAACAACATTAGGCTGTACCACTTCATAATACACCTCTTTAAAACGATTTGCAGCATTTTTATAAGGCCCGTTAGAAAGTCTTCGGTTAATTATGCGTGTAACTTCATCAGTTGTATTTAATTTTTCAATGAGAGTTTCTTCTATTTCATTACCACGCCTGAGATAGATAGGAGAATCATTATCAAAGGAAGATACCTCGCTTATAACTCCATATTTATAAATGTCATCAAGAATTTTTGCCCCGTATTTTTGTAATTCTTCAAGCCTGTTTTGAAATAAAGAATCTGTAAATACAGTAACAAATTGATGTTCATACGCTTCTTTTACTTCTTCTGCCTGTTCTTCATCATAAGTAAAATATGGAATAATACTTCGCTCTGCATTATTGCGCTCTTCTTCTAGCTGATCTTTACTTTTAAGAATAGCAAAATCTACAGGGGCATACAGATTATCATATTGCCATGGTTTATTTTGCTGAAAATCAAACTGAAATTTTCCGCTTTTGGGCAAAAGATAAACGATAAGTATAGTACTTGCGATACAAAGTAATATCTTGTAGAGCAAGCCCTGGTTTTTATAAAATCGATTCAGTAAATCTTTCATAAATTCTAGACAAGTGTGGTAAAAGTACTAAAAATTAAGTGGCAATCTGCGTGCTGTATGAGATGAGTAAACAATCGTGTTTTCGACTAAATTTCATTAAATTCGCAGACATAAATTTAGGATTATAAGTCAATATGAATAACGAAGTTGTAATTGTTTCTGCTGCAAGAACACCTATAGGAAGTTTTATGGGAGGTTTATCAACCATTTCTGCCTCACAGTTAGGCACAATTGCTATTAAAGGTGCGATTGACAAAATTAAACTTGACCCAAAACTTATAAATGAAGTTTTTATGGGAAATGTTGTTCAGGCAGGAGTTGGCCAGGCACCAGCGCGACAGGCAGCTTTAGGTGCTGGTATACCAGACAATGTTCCTTGTACTACGGTTAATAAAGTTTGCGCATCAGGAATGAAAGCAGTTATCATGGCAGCACAGTCTATCGCCTTGGGTGATAATGAAATCGTTGTTGCCGGTGGTATGGAAAATATGAGTTTAATTCCTCATTACGCTTATTTGCGTACTGCAACTAAATTTGGTCCTTCAACTTTTGTTGATGGTATGCAAAAAGACGGACTTGTTGATGCCTATGATGGCAATGCAATGGGTGTTTGTGCTGATGCTTGCGCGAAAGAATATAACTTCACCCGAGAAGAACAAGATGCTTTTGCCATTAAATCATATAAACGATCTGCCGAAGCATGGTCTTCTGGAAAATTTAATGATGAAGTTGTGCCAGTAAACGTACCTCAAAGAAGAGGAGACGATATTATTGTAAGTGAAGACGAGGAGTTTAAGAATGTAAAAATTGATAAAATCTCCAGTTTACGTGCGGCTTTCTCAAAGGATGGAACGGTAACGGCTGCAAATGCTTCTACTATAAATGATGGAGCAGGAGCGGTTATTGTGATGAGCAGGGCCAAAGCTGATGAGTTAGGATTAGAACCACTTTGTACTATAAAAAGTTATGCAGACGCTGCTCAGGAACCTAAATGGTTTACCACAGCACCATCTATCGCGCTGCCAAAAGCTTTAGAAAAAGCAGGAATATCAATTAAGGATGTTGATTTTTTCGAATTTAATGAAGCTTTTTCAGTTGTAGGGCTGGCTAATATGAAAATTTTAGGATTAACCGATGATAAGGTAAATATCAATGGCGGCGCAGTTTCGTTAG
>JBALXG010000615.1:0-1862 GCA_036961055.1 Leeuwenhoekiella sp.
TATGCTCAAGAGCTTTCTCATATGCGGCAATGACTTTTAAAGTTTCATTATCGCTGTCAAAAATTGTTTGCTCTACAGTAAGCAGTGGGTTGAGATCTGGTTCCTGGGGGAGGTATGAAATTTTTATTCCTTTACGGTTCACGACCTGACCTTCATCTGGCATATCTGTACCAGCAAGAATTTGTAATAATGAGGTCTTACCGCTTCCATTTTTAGCGACCATACCTATTTTTTGATTTTCACTTATACCAAAGGATAAATCTCTAAAAAGGACCTTCTCACCAAAGACTTTTGCAACTGATTCTACCGAAACGAAATTAATTGTGCTCATGCCGCGAATTTAGGGGTAAAAAACATAGAAAAAAACCTGAAAATTTTATTATTACGGTTGAAAACCTATATTTGTGAGATTGCAACCCCAGCGTGTATGAAATTACCTACGTTTCTTGTTTTCTTGATTTTGTGTGTATGCTTTACTTCATGCATCCCTACTAAAGATTTAACCTATTTACAAGAAAGTGGAACTTCAAGAGATAGTCTTATAAGTGTAAATCTACAGCAACAACCTTACCGGGTGCAGATCAATGATGTTTTGAGTATAAGGGTTAAAGCTCTTGATCAACAGTTAGTTGAGCTTTTTAATCCATCATCATCTGCAGAAACAACTAATAATCTTGATGAAGGTTATTATTATGATGGTTTTGCTGTTGACAGACATGGTAAAATAAGAGTTCCCACTTTAGGCGAAATTTCGGTTCTGGGCTATACAGTAGAGGAAATAAGGGAAATGATCGAGAAAATGCTTCTTAAAGATTATTTTACAGAAGAGGCAAATATCTTTGTAACTGTGAAGCTGGCGGGAATTAAATACACAATAGCCGGTGAAATAAACGCCCCGGGAACAAAAGTCGAACTTACAGAACAGCTTTCGTTGATGCAGGCAATCGCAAACAGTGGTGATATATTGTTGACAGGTGATCGTAAAGATGTTGTAATAATAAGGCAGTATCCTGGAGGACAGCGTGTACATCATATAGATCTTACCTCAATAGAAGCGATGAAGTCTCCTTATTATTATATTCAGCCTAATGATTTAATTCTTGTCAATCCTATACCACAAAAATCTTTAGGTTCTGGAACGACCGGCTTGCAATCATTCACAACTATACTTTCTATCGTTACTGCACTTACAACAGCAATCCTTTTATTTATCAGACTATAGATGGAAGAGGATTTTGAAATAAAAAACCAGCAAAACTTTTTTGATTTTAAAGGATTTTTAATCAAAATATTAAGCTATTGGCCACTTTTCTTAATCTGTCTGGCAGTAGCATTTTATGTGGCCTATTATATAAATATAAGAAAGGAGACCGTTTACCGCATTAGTAATATGATAACGGTAAAAGATGATCAAAATCCGTTTTTTACTAGTAATACCAGCCTGACCTTTAATTGGGGAGGTACCACAGACAAAGTGCAAACCGCTGAGATCTTATTACGATCAAGAAGTCACAATGAGCAGGTAGTGCGCAAGCTTCAATTTTATCTGGATTATTTAAAACAAGGTGAATATCATCTTGAAGATGTGTATGGCAAAACTCCTTTTGTTGTAGATATAAATACTCAAAAGCCACAACTATTAAATAAAACATTCAAAATTGTCTTTATAGACAGTCAAAATTTTCAGTTTAAAGCCGATTTTAATGGTGAAAAGGGAGGTTTACAGAATTTTGAAACTGGTGAGATTACTTCAATTCAGCTTCCGCCATCTGCTATAGAGAAAACATATTCCCTAGGAGATCCTATAAATTATGATTTTGTCAATTTTAAATTGATGCATACTAACATTAAGGCGCAGAAAG
>JBALXG010000616.1:0-1853 GCA_036961055.1 Leeuwenhoekiella sp.
GCTTAAAAACTTGTAATCCAATTGAGGACAAAATTATTTTTAGCTTCATTACTTCGGTATATTATCTTCTTCGGAATATTTGCAATCTCACTCACGGCGTTTTCGCAAGATGAAGGTCAAGAGCAGGATACAACTGCCACAACGTATTCTTTGGGCAGGCTTGAGCTCAAAAACCCTAGTACTATAATATCAAAATATATATACGACCCTCAGACAGATCGTTATATTTATAGTGAAAAGCTGGGAGATTTTGACATTAATTATCCACTTATTCTTACCCCTCAAGAATTTAAAGAAATGGTGCGTAAAGAGCAGATGCGCCAATATTTTAAAGAAAAAATTGCTGCGGTAGATGGAAAGACTGAAGAAGGGCAGGAAGCACAAAAAAATCTTTTACCCAATTTTTATGTCAATTCGGGCTTTTTTGAGAGCATTTTTGGAGGTAATACCATAGAGCTTATTCCGCAGGGATCTGTAGAGATGGATCTTGGTATACTATATACTAAGCAGGATAATCCCAGTTTTTCACCTAGAAATCGAAGTAATTTCAGCTTTGATTTTGACCAGCGCATAAGCCTTAGTTTGTTGGGTAAAGTGGGTGAGCGATTACAGGTTAATGCTAATTATGATACAGAATCTACATTTGATTTTCAGAATCAGATTAAGTTAGAGTATACACCTACCGAAGATGATATTGTTCAGAAGATAGAAGTTGGTAATGTAAGTATGCCACTTAATAGTGCGCTTATACAGGGTTCTCAAAGTCTTTTTGGTGTAAAAACCCAGCTACAGTTCGGAAAAACGACCATAACAGGGGTGTTTTCAGAACAACAGAGTCAGACTAATTCTGTTACCGCAGAAGGAGGAGGCACAATTGAAGATTTTGAGATTTATGCATTAGAATATGATGAAAACAGGCATTATTTTCTCTCCCATTATTTTAGAGATCACTATGATGAGGCTTTAGCTAACTATCCTTTTATTAACTCAAACGTTCAGATAACAAGAGTTGAGGTGTGGGTGACTAACCGTAATCAAACCGTACAGAATACACGTAATATAGTAGCTGTGCAAGATATTGGTGAGTCTGATGCTGCTAATATTGGGCTTGCAACGCCACCCGGTGGTTTTTTAAATGCTCCTGCAGGATCTTATCCTTCTAATGCAAATAATGATTTTAATCCGCTAGGTATTACCGGTGATGGGCAGACAGTTTTAAATGCTGCAATACGTGACGCTGCGACAGTACAGCAGGGATTTGGCGGGGTGCAGGTTGCTGATGGTACAGATTACGTTTTACTTGAAAACGCCAGACAATTAACCTCAAGTGAATATACGCTTGATGCCACTTTAGGATATATATCTTTAAACCAGAGGCTCAATAATGATGAAGTTCTTGGTGTTTCTTTTCAATATACGATTAACGGAAATGTGTATCAGGTAGGAGAATTTGCAAATGATGGAGTAGACGCTACGGCAGATGCCACTTCAACTAATGGTGTTGTAGATGGTGGAGGAGAGCCACAGGCTTTGGTAGTTAAAATGTTAAAGAGTAATATCACAACGGTTAATGAGCCGGTTTGGGATCTTATGATGAAAAACATTTATGGTTTAGGCGCAGGGCAACTTGAGCAGGATGGTTTTAGGATGAACATTGTTTACACAGATCCTTCGCCACTCAATTATATTACTGCTGCAGAAGGTAGCGCGACACCTCTTCCAGATAATGTAAGTGAAAAATCTTTATTACAAGTTTTTAATCTCGATAGATTGACATCGTATGGCGACCCTCAAACCGGAGGAGATGGCTTTTTTGATTTTGTGCCGGGTCTCACGGTTAATGTGTCTAATGG
>JBALXG010000617.1:0-1845 GCA_036961055.1 Leeuwenhoekiella sp.
TTGATCTGTGCAAAATCCCGAACCCTGCGCAAAAGCGCATTTGCAATACGAGGCGTACCGCGACTACGGCCGGCAATCTCAATGGCAGCCTCAATATCTATAGGCACTTTTAAAATTTCTGAACTGCGCTGAACAATTGTGGTAAGTAATTCTGTATTGTAATATTCTAAGCGTGATGCAATGCCAAAACGCGCGCGCATAGGCGCCGTAAGAAGTCCAGAGCGCGTTGTTGCTCCTATTAAAGTGAAAGGATTAAGATTAATCTGTACAGTACGTGCATTAGGCCCAGACTCGATCATAATATCAATCTTATAATCTTCCATTGCAGAATACAAATACTCCTCTACAATAGGACTTAATCGGTGAATTTCATCAATAAACAGGACATCTCTCTCTTCAAGATTTGTAAGCAGCCCAGCGAGATCACCAGGCTTATCAAGTACTGGACCAGAGGTTACTTTTATATTTACGCCCAGCTCATTTGCGAGAATGTTTGCCAAAGTAGTTTTACCTAGACCCGGAGGACCGTGAAAAAGAGTATGATCTAAAGCTTCGCCCCTGAGATTTGCCGCCTGCACAAAAATCTGTAGATTTTCCAGCACCTGCTCTTGTCCCGCAAAGTCATCAAAGCTTAAGGGACGTAAAGCACGTTCTATATCCTGATCTTCACGAGTGAAGTTTTCTCCAGTAGGGTCAAGGTTATCATTCATACTTCAAATATACTTAATGGTTAGGTTTAAACGCCATTATAATAATCGCCAATTTGAGCTAAAAACTACCCAAAACTCATAAAAAAACCCATTCATAATATGAATGGGTTTATATAAAATAGAAAGAATTCTTAGTGATTCATTTCCTCTTCATTCTCCTGAAGCGGAATGTTTTGTGGAATAAAATCCTGACCCGCGATAACATAATCTGTTTCATCTTCATTTAGTTTACTGTAGTCATAAGACCAGCGATAAACTTCAGGGATTGCACCTTCCCAGTTACCATGTATATGTTTATGCTCTGTTGTCCATTCTAAAGTATTTGATCTCCAAGGATTTTTAGGTCCTTTTTTTCCATAGAAAATAGAAGAGATAAAATTATAGATAAATACTAATTGTACGGCTCCTGTAATTAAAGCTGCTACTGTAATCATTACATTCACATCAGAGAGATCGTCAAAATAAGGAAAAGCAGTATTAGTATAATAACGACGAGGTAGACCAGCCATACCTATAAAGTGCATCGGGAAAAATATGGCGTAAGATCCTATAGCAGTCACCCAGAAGTGAACATAACCAAGGTTTTTGTTAAGCATGCGTCCCTGAAACATTTTAGGAAACCAGTGATATACTCCGGCAAATAAACCATAAAGAGCAGATATCCCCATTACAAGGTGGAAATGCGCAACTACAAAATAAGTGTCGTGAACGTTGATATCAAGCGTACTGTCACCTAAAATTATACCCGTTAATCCTCCTGTAATAAAAGTTGACACTAAACCAATAGAAAAGAGCATCGCAGGATTAAACTGAAGATTACCCTTCCATAGCGTGGTTATATAGTTAAATGCTTTAACAGCAGATGGAATTGCAATTAATAAGGTTGTAAATGTAAATACCGAACCTAAGAACGGATTCATACCAGATACAAACATATGGTGACCCCAAACTATTGTTGAAAGGAATGCAATTGCAAGTATAGAAGCTACCATCGCTCGATACCCAAATATAGGTTTTCTTGAATTTGTCGCAATCACCTCAGATGAAATACCTAAAGCGGGTAATAATACAATGTAAACTTCAGGGTGACCTAAGAACCAGAATAAATGCTCAAAAAGCACTGGAGAACCACCAC
>JBALXG010000618.1:0-1842 GCA_036961055.1 Leeuwenhoekiella sp.
TGTTTTTGTAGTAATAATAACAACCCCGTTTGCAGCTCGTGACCCATAAATCGCACCGGCAGATGCATCTTTTAAAATCTGTATGGTTTTTATGTCATTAGGATTAAAATCTCTAATAGAAGTCCCTACCGGCACCCCGTCAACAATATAAAGAGGTTGATTATCGCCAAATGTGGCAACTCCACGTATTCTCACGTTAGGCGCCGCGCCCGGTTGACCATCGCTTGTGACAGTTACCCCTGCAGATCTACCCTGCAATAATTGTGAGATATCACTATTAGAAACTTTTTGAGCTTCTTCAGCATCAATAACAGCTATTGACCCTGTAAGATCAGACTTTCTTTGTGTACCATAGCCTACAACAACCACCTCATCAAGAGCAGAAAGTCCCTCTTCTAACGAAACATTGATAGTTGTTTGGCTGCCTACGGGCACTTCTGAAGATTGAAAACCTACATAAGAAAAGACTAATACATCGTTTGAGTTTGCGATAATAGAAAAATTACCGTCAAAGTCTGTAAAAGCTCCCGTATTAGTTCCTTTAACTAGAACGTTTGCGCCTGGAATGGGAGAATTACTCGTAGCAGAGATTACTGTACCTGTAATTTCTGTTCCCTGTTGCGCCATTAACGTCAAAATAGGGAGAAGCAGAAACAGCAAACTTGAGAGCCATTTTTGCTGAGACCATCTAAAATGGAAAATCCCAATGGAAGTTGTTTTTTGTATCATTTGTTAGAATTAAAGTAATTATATTTAATAAGTGTGTGATTTACATTTCCAAAATACCTAATAATTTCTCAATAAAACAAATTTATTTTAAGAATACTTTAGTAAACCGTTTTATCACATATCAACTTCTCAATTGATCACTTTGATTTTTTAATAAGATTTTTAAAGTACTTTTGTAGGCTTTAATTTTATTTAACTTTGTACTCTCATTGAGAAATTATGCTAAATAATTATAGTGCCGAAGATAAAGTCTTGCTTGCGGTAGATTGTATCATCTTTGGTTTTGATAATGATGAATTAAAAATTCTACTTATAAAGCGTGATTTTAAACCTGAAAGAGGAAAATGGTCACTTATAGGAGGTTTTCTTAAGCGCACCGAAAATTTAGATGAAGCCGCGAATCGCATTTTATCTCATCTTACCGGAATACGAGAAATCTATATGGAACAGCTTTACAACTTTAGTAAAGTAGACCGTGATCCGGCAGAGCGCACGCTTTCTGTAGCCTATTTTGCACTCATAAATATAGCAGAGCACAACCAGGAATTGATCGAGCAATATTCGGCAAAATGGTTTTCTATTTCTGAAGCTCCAGACCTGATTTTTGACCATAATGCCATGGTGCGCAGAGCTATTAACCGTTTGCGTCACCGGGCTATTACAAAGCCTATAGGTTTTGAATTATTACCTGAAAAATTCACCATGCGCCAACTGCAAAAACTCTATGAAGCAATTCTTGATGAGGAGCAGGATAAACGTAATTTTATCAATAAAATTAACGGACTTGATGTATTGGTGAAACTTGATGAAAAAGACATGAATTCTTCGCGAAAAGGTTCATATCTCTACCAGTTTGACAAAGATAAATATGACGAAAAAGTACTTGATGGCTTTACTTTTAAAATCTAATTTTTGGTCAAAAATCTCTCAGATTTAATCAAAATCGGGTGAAAATGATCAAAAATCGTTAGAATTTCATCAAAAATCCGCCATAGGGTTTTACAGTTATTGTCACTTTTTTAGCATTATTGACCGCTTCTTTATTAAAAAATCCTTCGTCAGCATCGGTTATTAAAATGCCATTTTCTTTATCTATAAATGAAAGATCAAGCG
>JBALXG010000619.1:0-1842 GCA_036961055.1 Leeuwenhoekiella sp.
GTCTCAAGAATTTCTGCAACATATGCGTCTTCATCTTTTAAGATGGAGAGAATGCAGTATTCCAGAACACCTTTACGCATCTGCGCTTTTGTGTTTTCAATCTTCATAGATTCTCATTTAATGCGATTAATAACTGTTCATTTTTTGATTGATGAAATGAATATTCATCGGGTGATTAAGCCGAAGCTGCCGCTGTAAAATCGACAGGTGATTGTTTAATAAAATTTATTGACAAGGGATATTTATAATCTAGACCCCTGCTGGCATTTATTGCCGCAGAGATGACGGCAACTAATTCTATGATAAATAACCCAATTAGAAGTGTCCCAAATGAAAACGCGATTATTAAAAGGCCGGAAACTTCTCCCAGAGTACGAATGCTTTCAAAGTGATCTTCAAAATCATAAAAGTTATTTACATGAGCAATTTGAAGTGCCTGCCATATAATAAAAGGAAGAGCCAGTAATATCAATCCTATGGTGTATATGAGCATGCTTATTTGAAAATTAATAGCTCTTCTGCCATGATTATCTATAAAAGCCGATTCTTTTTTTTGTGCCATCCATAAAATAAGTGGACAAATAAAATTGCCAAAGGGAAAAATATACTTTGTGAATGTAGACAAGTGTATAAAAGTGGCTACGTTTTTTTGATGTGATGTTATGCTAGTTTCCATTGCTTATTATTTTCTTATGCAAATATATATACAAAGACAGGTATTTTGTATTGCATAGTACTAATAATTAACAATAAATTAACAAATACTGCTATCTGAACTTTCAGTATCTTGCCATTTTTAAAAAGTATAAAACGTTTATATATGCCTCTTACTACCAGTAAATTAAATAAATTTTTAATGTTTAAATTACCCTCAGCATGGCTTTGTGGGGTGCGTGTAAAAACTATATCGCCAGAGCTGGCAGTGACAACAGTTAGTCACAAGTGGATTAATCAAAATCCTTTTCGTTCGATGTTTTGGGCAGTTCAGGGAATGGCTGCAGAGCTGAGTACAGGGGTTATGGTGATAGAACAAATACAGGATAGCGGTAAGAAAATTTCAATGCTCGTAGCATCAAATAATGCCACTTTTACTAAAAAAGCTACTGGTCTCATAACTTTTACTTGTAATGAGGGCCATAAAATTACTGAAGCCATACAGAAAACTATTGAGACAAAAGAAGGGCAGACATTTTGGATGCAGGCGGTTGGAACAAATAAAGATGGTATTGTTGTTAGTACATTTAATTTTGAATGGACGGTTAAACTAAAATAGATTAATATAATTTTTACAGTAATAATTGTAACAAATTTAAAAGAAGGGCTACCAATTAAAAGTAGATCAATTCAATCTTAAACTATTTTTTGATATGACAGCACATGAAATCGATTACCAAATCTTTGGGGAAGAAATGCAGTATGTTGAGATAGAACTCGACCCGCAGGAAGGTGTTATTGCAGAAGCAGGAACATTTATGATGATGGAAGAGGGGATAAAGATGGAAACCATTTTTGGAGATGGTTCTAAAAACGACAATAGTTTGTTAGGTAAGGTTTTTGGAGCAGGCAAGCGTTTACTCACTGGTGAAAGTCTTTTTATGACGGTTTATTATAATACAGTTATTGGAAAGCGGAAAGTAAGTTTTGCAGCTCCATACCCAGGAAAAATTATTCCGCTTGATCTTACTAAAAGTGGCGGAAGGTTTATTTGCCAGAAAGATGCGTTTTTATGCGCTGCTAAAGGAGTATCTATAGGTATTGAATTTTCAAAACGACTGGGCCGTGGATTATTTGGTGGTGAAGGTTTTATAATGGAACGTCTTGAAGGCGACGGGATGGCTTTTG
>JBALXG010000061.1:0-9850 GCA_036961055.1 Leeuwenhoekiella sp.
GACTTAATCTATTTGATATTGCTACTCAAAAGTTCACTCATTTTGAATATAATGAGAGTGATACAAATTCTGTAAGCAGCAATAATCTATTCTCGCTCTTAAAAGATTCTCACAACAATTTATGGATAGGTACTTCTGGTGAGGGCATAAATAGACTTGATCTCAGTGATAAAAAAATTACTCGCTTCCCGGAAGAGAAAAAAATAAGGTATGCCACGGTTACTGCGATAATTGAAGATAATAATGGTGTTATGTGGTTTAGTACAAAGCAAGGTATTTTTAGCTATGACTACAATAAAGATGAATTTACAAGTTTTCCTGAACTTACAGGAGAATTCCATATAAATGCAGCGATAAAAGATGAAGACGGACTTATTTATTTTGGTGGTTTAAACGGTGTTTTGCGCTTTGATCCCAGTATTATAAAGCCATCTGTTAAACAGCCTGCCGTAAAATTGACAAGCTTTAAATTATTTAATAAAGAAATAATCGCCGGTGAAAATCAGATTCTTAAAAAGAGCATCGATTTTGAAGATAAAATAACGTTGTCACATAATCAGGATGTGGTAACTTTTGAATTTGCAGCCTTACAATTTCCTTTTTCATCAGATTGTGAATACGCGATTAAATTGGAAAATTTTGATGAAAACTGGCGTAATATCGGGAAAGATCGCACCGCAACGTATACAAACCTAGCTCCCGGAAACTATACATTTAAAGTAAAAAGCAGAGCTGCCGGAAGCGACTGGGGTGATAATTATGCTTCGGTTGATCTTTTGATTTTAAAACCCTTCTGGTTACAGTGGTGGGCTTTTGTAATTTACTTTCTTCTTATAATAGGAGCTTTCTATATTTTTAGAAAGTATATAATTGCCTGGGAACACATGAAGGCAAACCTCAGGCTTGAGCGACTTACTCACGAGAAAGATATAGAACTTTACAACTTAAAGCAGCAGTTTTTTACTAATATCTCACATGAGATTAGAACACCTATCACGCTAATTTTAAGCGCAATTAATCGATTAGGCGAGAAATATGGCAGAGAAGATAAAAGCAATATTTATCTGGCAACTGTAAAAAAGCATGGTAATCATTTACTCAATCTGGTCAATGAATTGCTGGATATTAAAAACCTTGAAACCAAAATAAGATTAAAAATAAGCAAAGGGGATTTTGTAAATTTTTGTGAAGAGATATACCTTTCATTTAGTGAAAGCGCGGCAAAGAAAAACATCAATTTTAGCTTTACAGCTTCAACGCCTGAGCTGGAGATTTGGTTTGATAAAAATCAGATGGAAAAGGTGCTTTATAACTTACTTTCAAATGCTTTTAAATTCACTCAGACCGGTGGAAGTATAAGTGTATTTATTACTGAAAATGAAGAAAATGCAATACTCAAAGTTGAAGATAGTGGTATAGGAATTGCCAAAAGACAGCTTACCAAAATTTTTAATAGGTTTTACCAGACATCTGGAGCGGGTAAGATAAAAGAATCTGGATTTGGGCTGGGACTTTCAATATCTAAGGAGGTGATAGATCTGCATCAGGGCAGTATTAATGCAATCAGCGAGCGTTCAGTAGGCAGCACATTTACTGTAATAATTCCTAAAGGAAAAGCACATTTTAAGCAAGAAGAATTAAAAGAAAATCAATTGATTAGTGATCAAGATGAGCTTTATTTCTTGCCTGAAAAATTAAATCCTACATCAATAGATGAAAAAAAGCAGGATGTCCTAAAGGACCAAACGCTACTTATAGTTGAAGACAATGCTGATATTAGGCACTATTTAGTCGAAATATTTACTCCTTACTGCGATATTTTGCAGGCAGGTAATGGGAAAGAAGCTTTTGAAAAAGCCATTGAAAACCTTCCAGATCTTGTAATTAGCGACATTATGATGCCTGTAATGGATGGTATTGAACTCACCCAGAATCTTAAAACAGATATGCGCACCAGTCATATCCCGGTCATTTTACTCACTGCCAGGGCTACTTTTCAGCATAAAATGGAAGGTTTTGATACCGGTGCAGACGATTATGTGACTAAACCCTTTCATGAAAAGTTATTGCTTAGCCGTGTTATAAACCTCATAAAAAACAGAAGCTTCCTGAGAGAGAAATTTAGCGGGCAGACTCTTCTAACCATTTCTGATGGAGATTTTAATACTACAGATCAAAAATTTCTTACAAATCTTATAAAAGCGATTGAAGAAAATGTAGATGATGAAAGCTTAAATGCAGAATTTTTATCAAAAGAACTTGGTATGAGTCATTCTGTTATTTATAAAAAAATAAAATCACTTACCGGAATGACTTTTGTAGAATTTGTGCGAGACTATAAATTAAAAATAGCCAGATCTTTAATAGAACAGCAGGGATTTTCAGTTTCTGAAGCGAGTTTTAAGGTGGGCTATTCAGATCGTAAATACTTCAGCAAATTGTTTAAGCAAAAGTTTGGAGAGAATCCATCTCATTTCTTAATAAAGAAATAGCGCTAATCTTCTGGTGATTCTGTTTCAATAATCTTTCAAATATAGCCGCACCGGGGAATAATCACTTTAAAACGAATTTTTCCCCCTGTATTAATCAATTTTTCCCCCTTCCATTTTTACGCAAACGTTTTATTTGCACTTGAATTATCATATTTATAATATTGGTATCTAATTTTTACTGATTTAATAAATAAGTATGACGCAAACGATGTATTAATAACAAAATACCTAATCTAATTCATGAGATTTAAACTCAAAAAACGTTTTTTATTAAATCCCGGTAAGTGCTTTTTGTCATTTATAGTATTTGCTTTGCCTGTACTGTTTTATGGGCAGGGGATGACAGTAAGCGGTACAGTAACAGATGCGACTGCCGGAACATTATTGCCGGGGGTGAATGTAATTATAAAAGGTACCTCTAAGGGGACCACTACAGATTTTGATGGCAATTATACCCTTCAGGCTAGTACAGGCGATATTCTTCAGTTTTCATATGTGGGATTTTCAACATTAGAATTACCGGTGTCGAGCGCTACTATGTATGTTGCCTTAAAACAAGACGAAAACGTGCTTGATCAGGTTGTCGTTATTGGTTATGGAACAACTACCATTAAAGATGCTACAGGCTCATTAACATCTGTAACTTCAGAAGATTTTAACCGCGGTAATATTGTGACCCCAGAAAACCTGCTTAGCGGGCGTGTTGCGGGTCTTACTATTAATACCGGTGGTGAGCCGGGTTCTGGTTCTACCATAAGAATACGTGGTGGTGCTTCTCTGGGCGCTTCAAATGATCCTTTAATTGTGATTAATGGTTTGCCAATAGATAATAATACCATAGGCGGGTCGAGATCTGTGTTGAGTACTATTAACCCGAATGAAATAGAATCATTCACCGTTTTAAAAGATGCTTCCGCAACAGCGATATACGGTTCGCGAGCATCAAATGGAGTAATTATAATTACAACTAAAAAAGGGGGTAGATCACTTCAGGTCAATTTTGACGCACAAATAGGTATAAATACGCTTAGAGATAAAGTTGATGTTTTTTCGGCTGATGAATTACGTGCGTTAGTTGCAGAACAGAGACCTGCACTTCTACCATTGTTAGGAAATGCAAATACAGACTGGCAGGATGAGATTTATCGCAATAGTATAACATCTACTCAAAATTTATCTGTTTCAGGATCTCTTTTTGAAACAATTCCTACGCGTGTATCTATAGGTAGAACATATCAGGAAGGTTTGAGACTTACTTCAAAATTTGAGCGTAATAATGGTTCTCTTGCCATGAACCCTGACTTTTTTGATAATCATTTAAAAGTGAGTTTAAATGCAAACGCGACTTTTGCAAAAAACAGATTCGCCGGGGGAGAAGAAGCAAACGCGATAACTTTTGACCCAACACAGCCGGTTTATGATGTAAATTCCCCTTTTGGAGGATACTTTCAGTATTATAATATCAATGGGGATGATGTACTTGATGCTAATGATTTAGTTTCTGATGCACCATTTAATCCTGTAGCAAACTTGTTGCAAACCGAAAGCATTAGCAATGTAAAGCGATTTTATGGGAACTTGAAGTTAGATTATAATTTTCACTTCTTTGAAGATCTAACTGCAACCATAAACATGGGATATGATGAGCAATCTTCTGACGGTTATGTAAGTGTTTCTCGGCAAAATCCTTTAAGTCAAAGTGATGGTAGTATAGTAGGCTCAGAATCAAATTACAATAATTATCAGCGTAATAAACTCTTTGATGGCTATCTGGCATATAATAAGGAATTAGGTAAATTTAATATAGATGCAACGGCAGGGTATTCTTTTCAGAAATTTGAGAGCAGCCAGTATGTGTCGGGCGAATTATTAAATGATCAGGTTGATAGTGAGCCTATTCTTACAGTAGATACAAATCTTGTTTTGCTAGGCTTCTTTGCAAGAACAAATTTTTCGTTCAATGATAATTATTTATTAACGCTTTCATACCGAAGAGACGGTACTTCAAGATTTAGCAAAAAGAACAGATGGGGTAATTTTCCTGCAGCGGCTTTTGCCTGGAAGATCAAAGAAGATTTCTTTCCAGAATCAGAAGATTTTTCAACTCTTAAACTGCGTCTGGGATTTGGTATAACAGGGCAACAGGATATAGGTCGCACAAATAGCGATTTATTTTTGCAGCGTTATGTAAGAGGTCAACCAGCTTCTCAATATCAGTTTGGGGATCAGGTAATTCAAATAGGAATACCGCAGTTTAGAAACGAAAATTTAAAATGGGAAGAAACCTCTACTTATAATGCAGGTTTTGATTATGGCTTTTTTAATGACCGTATTACGGGATCATTAGAAGGTTTTTATAAGGAATCTAAAGATTTACTGGCAAATGCCGCTATTTCTGATGGGTCTAACTTTAGTAATGCAGGATTTCAGAATATAGGAGATTTTGTTTCACAAGGAGTCGAATTTTCGATAAATACAGACGTTTTTCGCCCTGCAGATAGAGGTTTTAGCTGGAATGTTAATTACAATGCAACCTTTATAGATACCGAAATTAAAAAACTTGCGCTGGATGCAGATCAGGAAGTGGGTGGTATTTCAGGCGGAACGGGTAATACAGTACAGATACACAGAGTAGGGTATACACCGTATGCATTTTATGTTTACAAACAGGTTTATAATACTGAAGGAAGACCTATTGAAGGCGGCTATGCAGATCTTAATGGTGATAATATAATTAATAGCAGCGACAGGTATATTCATAAAAACGGAACGCCAGATGTGACAATGGGCTTTTTGTCTAATATGTCATATGGTGATTTTGATTTATCATTTAATCTTAGAGCCAGCTTAGGTAATTATATTTACAACAATGTAAATTCTTCACGTGCTCAATATGATTTATTGCAGAATAATTCAGTGGTTGCAAATCTTCCGGTTTCTGTATTAAATACAGGATTTAATACCACAGAAGATGTGATTTTGTCTGATTATTTTATTGAAAATGCATCTTTCTTAAAAATGGATAATATAACGCTGGGTTACACTATTCCTAATTTATGGAGTGATTCTGCTTCTTTACGTATTTCAGCAGGAGTACAAAACGTATTTACGATAACAGATTATAGCGGTTTAGATCCTGAGGTATTTGAAAACGGAATTGATAATACACTATATCCTCGACCAAGAACTTACCTCGTGGGTATGAATATAAGATTATAAAAAAATGACTATGATAAACATATTTAAACTTAAAACACTCGGGATTCTGGGTTGTTTTGTTCTTCTCACAGGTTGTACAGGCGAGCTAGATGTAGAACCGGGTGATCCCAATGCATTTTTAGCAGATGACTTTTATTCAGATCCTTCAGCTTATGTTGAAGGTCTGGCCGGAGTTTATGCAAATTTGAGCCTTACAGGAACTAATGGCGCAGATAACTCTAATATAGCAGGTCTTGATGCAGGAACCAGTCAGTATGGAAGAGGTTTGTGGAATTTGCAGGAACTTACAACAGATGAAGCATTGTGGACATGGGAAAATGACCCGGGTTTACGTGAATTAAATCGGGATACATGGACTGCAGATAATGTAGTTCTTAGAGGAATGTTTGGCCGTACCATGACTTCAGTAGCTTTTGCGAATGAATATTTAAGACAGACGTCAGATGAATTACTTGACGGAAGAGGCGTAAGCGGAAGCCTTAGAGATGATATCATTGTTTACAGGGCAGAAGCTCGTTTTCTTAGAGCATTAGCATATTATCACATGATGGATCTTTTTGGTAAAGCCCCTTTTGTGACAGAAAATGATGCTGTAGGCGCATATCAGGCTCCGCAGTATACCAGAGCAGAACTGTTCTCTTTTATTGAAAGTGAGTTAACAGCGATACTTCCTCAATTAAAAGATCCTTTACAAAATGAATATGCACGTGCTGATAAAGCCGCTGCATGGATGCTTTTAGCTAAAATATATTTAAATGCCGAAGTTTATATAGGCGAAGATCATTATGCTGACTGCTTATCTTATTGTGAGCAAATAATCAACTCTGGTTATCAATTAGCGCCTAATTATCTTAATGATTTTATGGCAGATAATGATCAGGGATTATCACGTCAGGAAATAATTTTTCCGGTAGTGTCTGATGGGATTGTAACTCAAAACTATGGTCCTACAACTGTAATGATTAACGGTCAAATTGGGTCTCTTGAACAAAATGGAGAACAATTTGGGGTTAGTGCCGGCGGGTGGAATGGTGCGATACGTGTTACACAGGGATTTTCAGAAGTATTTGTAAATGGTTCTTATCAAAATGATGACAGGAACACATTAATTACTGAAAATAGAACTATTAACATACCAGATGTTTCCACCAGAGACAAGGGATATATCACAGCAAAATGGTCTAATAGAACCTCAACCGGAGAGGCAGGATCTGCTATAGAGATCGTCGATACAGATTTCCCTATGTTTCGTCTGGCAGATGTGTATTTAATGTATGCAGAAGCACATTTAAGAGGCGGTGGCGGCACTTTATCTAATGCAGTTGATTATGTAAATGCATTGCGAGAACGTGCAAACAATTCTAGCCGTATCACAGCTTCAGATCTTAATTTAAATTTAATTCTTAATGAGCGCACGGTAGAGTTGTATTGGGAAGCTCACAGGCGCCAGGATTTAATACGTTTTGGAAAGTTTACAGGTGGCGCTTACAACTGGTCATGGAAAGGAAGTACAGCAAACGGAATCGCAATTAGTGAATATAGAAAGCTATTTCCTATCCCCAGCGCTAGTCTGGCAGCAAATCCTAATCTCACACAAAACCCAGGTTATTAAAAAAAATTAAACATGAATAATATGAAAAAAAATGTCATAATACTTATATCATTTATCGCTTTATTAGGTTTTAATTCGTGTCAGGAAGAAGACACACTAGAGTTTACCGCACAAGCGCCGGCAGAAGGCGTGAGCTTTGAAAATTCTTTTGCTTCAGAATATTTACTTTCTGCAGAAACCGAAACTAATATCGCAGAACGTTTTATATGGAATGCCATTGATTTTGATGCTCCTGTAAATATTACCTACGATCTTGAAGCAGCTGCTGATATTGATTTTACAACGCCAGAAATTCTGGGGTCTACAAGTGAAACAAATCAGGCAATTACTGTAGAGCAGTTAATGACTTTTGCCGTAGCTATGGGGCTTGATAACGATCCTGAAACTACAAATGAAGAAGGAGTACCTAATAATACAGGAGAGGTTTACTTCAGGCTTCACGCCTATACTGGTACAGGCGAAGCAAATACAGTAGAAGTTTATTCAGATGTGCAGCCTCTAACTATAAGGGTTGTTGAGAAAGCACCTTCAAATGATTCAAGTTGTCCATCTATTTATGCCGTAGGTGAAGCCGTGGCAGATTTTGGATGGAATTTTCCCGGTGCAGAAATTTTCTGTGATGGTGATGTTCTTCAGGCTCATGTTAATTTCACAACAGGAAACTTTAGATTTTTTGAGGAAGTTGATAATTGGGATTCCGGTATAGGGTATTCTTATTTTGAAGATCAGGGTTATACGATAGATTCTAATTTTGAAAACTCTGGTGACGGTGATAGTAATTTTACTTTTGTAGGAACCCCGGGCATTTATATTTTAACAATTGACAAAACAGCCAAAACCATAACATTAGAAATGTCTACTCCATATTATCTTGTAGGTGATGGTGTACCAAGTGGATGGAATTGGGATAACCCTGTTGCTGTAGTAGAGACTGCCGCTTACATGCGTACGGCTACTTTAAATTTTAACAGCAGTGGTGCTTTCAGGATATTCACAGTAAAGGATGATTGGAACACCGGTATAAACTATCCTACATTTGAAGAGATGGGGTATACTATAGATCCTTTATTAGTAAATGCTGAAGATGGCGATAGTAACTTTGCTTTTGCAGGTACTAATGGCTCTTTTACTATCACAATCAATGAATTAGAAAAAACAATCACTCTTCAGTAAGGTTTCAATTTATTAGGGAATGAAAGCTATTATTCTTGCATTCCCTTTTACATTTAATTAATTCTGCTTTCGCGAAAGCTACTATTTGCTTTTTATGAGATTTACTCTATTTATATTTTCCTTCTTGGCTGTAATTTCCTGTTCATCCGGTCAGGAAAACGATATTGCTCAGCAAGAAGAAGACAATCCAAATGATAATCCCACAGACAATCCGGTTGACGAAGAACCAGAAGAAACCGCCAACTTCTATTATGGCGCAGACCTTTCTTATGTTAATGAGATGGAAGATTGTGGTGCGACTTACAAAGATTTAGACGGCGTTATAAAAGATCCATATAAGATTTTTAGCGAAGCAGGAGCCAATTTAATTAGGGTTAGATTATGGAATAATCCCACATGGACTAATTATTCTAATTATGAAGATGTAAAAAAAACTATCTCACGAGCAAAAGCTCAGGGAATGCAGGTTCTTTTAGATTTTCATTATTCAGACTCATGGACAGATCCTGAGAAGCAGGAAATCCCTTCGGCATGGGCCAGTGAGGTAAATAATACTGAAGCATTGGGTCAATTGCTCTACGACTATACCTATGATACACTTGACAAATTAGCACAGGCAGATCTATTGCCAGAAATTGTGCAGATAGGAAATGAAATTAATCCCATGATTTTACAGGAAGGCGAACTGCAGTGGCCTATTGACTGGGAACGCAATTCATATTTGCTGAATAAAGGAATCAAAGCTGTACGAGATATTTCGGTTGATACAAATACTAATGTTGAAGTTATGTTACATATCGCCCAACCGGAGAACGGTCTATGGTGGTTTGAACAAGCTACAAATGCAGGTGTCACTGATTATGACTGGATTGGTCTTTCTTACTATCCTATATGGTCTGATTATGATCTTGATAATGTGGGAGATCCTTTGAGCACACTTATAAACACCTATGATAAAAAATTAATGGTAGTAGAAACAGCTTATCCATTTACAATGGATAATGCCGATAGTGCTAATAATATTCTTGGTGGTGATGCTCTTATAGCTGGTTATCCGGCGAGTCAGCAGGGACAGTTAGATTATTTAAATAAACTAAAGGAGGTCATAACAAATGCTGGGGGTGAAGGTTTAATTTACTGGGAACCAGCCTGGGTTTCTACAAATTGTACAACACTTTATGGTACAGGATCTAACTGGGATAATGCCACTTTATTTGATCATAATTATAAAGCCACCGCAGGTATAAAATTTTACAATGCGGCTAAAAACTAACCTAACTATCTAAGCATAAACTAATGAATTATTCTACCATAAAAAGGCTTGGCGCAATGCTTGCCGTTTTATTTTTTTACT
>JBALXG010000061.1:9860-10104 GCA_036961055.1 Leeuwenhoekiella sp.
ACGTTGCAAAAAGACTGGCAATTCATAAAAGGTAACCCTGATAACGCCACTCAAACTGATTTTGATGCTTCAGGTTGGGAAAGCGTTACAATTCCGCATGATTGGGCGATTACTGGCCCGTTTGATAAAGCCGGAGATGGAAGTACAGCAAAGTTACCCTGGAAAGGTCAGGGCTGGTACAGAAAATCGTTAGATATAAAACCAGAATATAAAGATCAGCGTATTTATCTGCTTTTTGATGGCG
>JBALXG010000620.1:0-1829 GCA_036961055.1 Leeuwenhoekiella sp.
GGCTACGATCATCCCTATGACTAGAATACCTATCCATGGCGTAATTAAAAGTAATAAGAAACTTAGGCCTACCAGGAATAAACCCATAATTACATTTGCTACCTGAGACCACTTTCTGGATTCTAAAAAGGCAATTAAAGGCATCTCAAAAACAAAAATTAAAAAGCCGTTGAGCCCCAGAAGCAGTCCTATTTGTTGTTCATTCAAGCCATGTATTTCTTTATAGTACAGAGGAACGGTAGAAAAATACTGAACAAAAATAAAACCGAACAATGCAAGTGCTATTAGAAATACTATATATAGACCGTCACGGTGTGGAAGAACTGGATTTTGAATCAGCTCTTCCTTATCTGTAATACGGGCTTTTTTAGGATTAAGTGTTTGCGTAAGTAAAATTCCCGCAAGAATACATGTTATTCCATCTGCCCAGAACAAACCAAAGTAACCTATGCTTCCTATTATAAGTCCGCCTAGCGCAGGCCCTGCTGAAAAGCCCAGATTTATAGCAAGTCGTATGAGAGTGAGAGAGCGCGTCTTATTTTCTGGTTTACTATAAGCGCTTAATGCAACAAAAAAAGCAGGTCTGGAGCTATCTGCTATCGCGATAAGCAGAAAAAAGCCTATGCATATTCCGTAGAAGCTACTTATAAACTGCAAGGCAAAAAAGCCTAGTCCTGTAAAAATTAAACTGTACATAATTACCTTATAATATCCTATTTTGTCAGATAATTTTCCGCCCAGCCAAGCCCCAGAAAGAGAGCCTAAACCAAAACATGTCATTACCCAGCCCACATTACTCAAAGTGAAATGAAGATTATCAGTAAGATATAGAGACAAAAAAGGAATTACCATTGCACCGGCTCTATTTACTAAAGTTATAAGTGCAAGCCACCACACTTCCCGGGAGAGGCCATCAAAAGTTTTAAGGTAAGAGAAGTATAGTTGTTTCATATGCAAAAAAAAAGTCCGGCGATGAAGCCGGACTTTTTAGGTTATGTTATATTTTTTCAGATTTTTCACATAGCACAATAAGTCTGGCGATCCCTATTTAGGATATACTTTTTTGAGATTGTGAATACTGATTGCATTTTTCAAAATTTGATAAGATAAATCTAATAATAATCTTCTTATAGTAAAGAAATTTTCTAAAATATTTTTAACGCTATAGAAATCGTGCAGCCCACATACCAGCAAAAACCGCCGCAAACCCTAAAATAATACTAGCTAACATATAAATTGCAAAATTAAAGAAATCTCCAGTTCGCAACATAGTGTGGTTCTCAAAGGCAAACGTTGAAAACGTGGTAAAACCTCCACAAAAGCCGGTGGCTAATAAAAGAACAGTATTAGAATTTAGAGAATTGTGCTTAAGTGCCCATCCCAAAATGATGCCTATTAATAAACTTCCTAAAATATTAGCTGTAAAAGTTCCATAAGGAATACCATTCTGTGAGTTATTGAGCCATTTGCCTGTTAAATACCGCAGGGAGCTGCCCAGACCACCTCCTAAAAAAACAAGGAGGATTGACTTCATAAATTTTCGACCGTTTTAATAGGTAAATATAATTCTGTTATCCAGTCTGCTGGATTAGGATTTTCAGCTGGTGTAATTATGTACATTTCAAACTGCGGACTTTCAGCTGATTTTTCATAATCGTTCTGCATGAGATATGTACTAGTTTTATCCCAGGCTTCTTTCAAGTTTTTATAATCACCAGTTAATGTGGTTTTTAAAACCGTTTGTGCTGGCATAAAACCACAAAGTACAGGGCTATCTTCAGGCACAACAATGCGAGTTGAGGTGGGTATGCCACATGATATAATCGCTG
>JBALXG010000621.1:0-1829 GCA_036961055.1 Leeuwenhoekiella sp.
GTCCTGATGGAAAAAAAATAGCGCTCTGGCAGCTTGACGCTTCAGAAATAGGCACTTTTTACATGATCAACAATACAGATTCTGTTTATTCTAAACCCATTCCCATACAATATCCTAAAGCGGGTTACAATCCGTCTTCGGCTAAAGTGGGCTTGATTGATGCTAATTCAAAAAAAATCACCTGGATCGCAATGCCGGGAGATCCTGTACAGCATTATTTACCCGCTATGCAATGGATTAATAATGATCTGTTATTGATACAGCAGCTTAACCGAAAGCAAAACGAACTCGATATTTTTACCTACAATCTCAGTTCACAAAAGCTACAGAAAATCTATACCGAAACTGAAGATACCTGGGTAGATTTAAGTTATCCCGATCTTTCTGCAAATCAATGGGGAAATAACAATCTCTTGCTAACTGACGATAATAGCGCATTTTTAAGAATGACCGAAACTGATGGCTGGCGTCATTTATATAAAGTTGAAATCGCTTCTGGTAAAAAGACGTTAATTACTCCGGGAAATTATGATGTCGCCGCCTTTTATGCTGCAACAGACAAGGTGGTTTATTTTAGCGCTTCACCAGATAATCCTGCGCAACGCTATTTATACAGCGCACCGTTTAACGCGAAAGGTAAAATAGAAAGACTTACTCCAGAAAATTTTAGTGGCGTTAATACATATAATATTTCGCCGAATGGCAAATATGCAATTCACGATCACACCGATGTAAATACGCCCGGGACGATCCGGCTTATATCCTTGCCAAATCATAAAACCATAACAACGCTTGTTGATAACGCAGGTTTAAAAGAAAAAATAACCGCCTTAAAGCTACCAAAAACCGAGTTTTTTAAGATAAAAACCAGCGAAGGAATTGAGGTTGAAGGTCGCATGACAAAACCTGTAGATTTTGATTCTTCAAAAAAATATCCAGTTCTCTTTCATGTTTATGGCGAGCCCTGGGGACAAATGGCGACAGACACGTGGATAGGTTTGTATGATATTTTTCTCGCACAAAAAGGATTTATAATTATCAATATGGATAACCGCGGGACTCCTTCTTTAAAAGGAAGCAAATGGCGCAAATCTATTCATCGCAAAGTAGGCGTAATAAATACGCGCGATCAGGCGCTTGCGGCTAAAGAAGTAATAAAATGGGATTTTATTGATGAAAAGCGGGTTTCAGTCTGGGGCTGGAGCGGCGGCGGTTCAATGACGCTTAATCTCATGTTTAGATATCCCGAAATTTATAAAACCGGAATGGCTGTAGCTTCGGTGAGCAATCAGTTATTTTATGACAATGTGTATCAGGAACGTTATATGGGATTGCCCGAAGAAAACCTTGAAGATTTTGTAGAAGGTTCTCCCGCAACTTATGCCAAAGACTTAAAAGGAAATCTGCTTGTCGTGCAGGGTACAGGCGATGATAATGTACATTATCAAAACATGGAATTTCTGGTAAATGAACTTATACGCCAGAACAAGCAATTTACCATGATGTCATATCCTAACCGCTCTCACGGAATTTATGAAGGAGAAAATACACGGCGTCATTTATATACGCTTTTGACTAATTATTTACTGGAAAAAAATATAGAAGAAAAATAATATTCAATTATATAAAATTACCCTTTACCACAAAATGAACTAACATTCAGTTAATATAATATTAATTCTTGCTAATATTTAGTTAAAGAAAAGGTTGATTCATTTTTACCTTTATAAGTGTTATTTATACACAATTGATAAATCCCTTTTTGTAGAATAATCACGATCAACTACTAACTAAAATATTAACGTATGAACATTTCCAGTTTGCAATGG
>JBALXG010000622.1:0-1823 GCA_036961055.1 Leeuwenhoekiella sp.
CCACATTTAATTCTATACTTCTAAAATATCTCTCACTATTATACTGGTAGCTCAACGCTTGAGGAGAATTCTCTTCCCGTTGATAATATATAGAGAAATTATATTTGTCTTTTAAAATGTAATCAAGAGTTATTTTATTCTGAAATCCGGGTCTCAAATCTGGATTACCAGACTGAAAGTTATTTTCGTTTAAAAAGTAGCGATAGGGATTTAAACTGGAGAACGCAGGTCGTGTAACGCTCCGGTTATAATTTAGTATAAATGTATTGTTTTCATTGAGATTATGCATAATATATGCTGAAGGAAAAAGCTCAAAATATTCTTGTGTGTTGACTTGTCCCAATGCTAAAGAATTTCCTTCTATATCTGTATATTCTGCGCGTATCCCCGCCTTTATACTCCACGAATTCCAGTCTTTATTAACACTGGCGTATCCCGCATAAATCTGCTCATCATATTTAAATGTATCAGATAATGAAGAGTCATAATCAAGACTTCCGCCTTCAGTGTTATAAAAATCATACCCGCTTTGAGATGTTGACGAAGTAAACTTTAAACCGGTTTCAAAAGTAGAAGCTCCTTGAGTACTAATATCAATTTGACCGGTAAAAATGTCATTTTCCTGATCAGAATCAGTGAAAAAACTGTTAGTACGTAAAGGGTCGCCTTGTGGCAAAAAATAATTTGTTGTTACGCTTTGCGTTTGTTGATCATCATATCTGATATAATTACCTGACACAGTTAATTCTGCCCCTTTATCATTTAATTTAGATTTGTAAGTAGCATTAAATAAAAGGTTTGTGCGGTCATCATTTAATTTACTTTTTGTTGTAAAAAGAGAATCTAACGTATTCTGAGTATTATATATGTTAGTATTTACAGCAATATCTGAGTTCTCTTTAGGCGTATATAAAATATTAGAGGAAATACTTAAAGAGTTCTTTTCATTTAAAGTAAAATCAAAAATTGTATTTAAACTATGTGAGTTCTTTCTGGTGGTCTTGTCAAAATTTGTTTTCCATTGAGAATCAGGTAAACCATCAGCGGCAAAGTAATTAATATAACTATCATCATCCTTAAAATCTGAGCGCGTATTATAACTGTAATTTGCAAACAGATCTACACCTTTGGTTTTATAATATTGACTTGTACCCATCGAGTACTTTGGTAAAATTGCTATTGTATTTGAGCCGTAAACGCTTCCTTTGTAACCTATTGAAAGGTTTTTAGAAGTTGTTATATTTAAAATCGCCCCACCCTGTGCATCGTACTTTGCGGGAGGATTAGTAATTACCTCTATACTTTTTACATTTTCGCCAGAAAAACCCTCAAGAAGACTTCTTAGTTCGGTTGAAGATAAATATACTCTGCGATCATTAATATAAACGGTGGCAGGTGAATTCTTTATGAGCAAATTATCCTGCTGGATAATTACTCCGGGTGTTTTGCGCAAAATATCATAGGTGTTTCCAGATGAGACTACTGTGTTTTCTACGTTATATACAAGCCTGTCAATTTTACGCTGAATCGTTGGTTTTTTGTAGTTTAGAACGACCTCGTCCAGATTTTCACTATCTTCTTCGAGTCTTATAACAGGAACTGTAAAGTCACCTTTTAACGTAAAAGGTTCTGTATAATTATCTTTGTAACCTACGAAACTGCTTTTTATAATGTATTGATCTGGATCTAGAGACTCAATGATAAAACTTCCGTTATCTTCAGTTACAGCACCTTTAATAAAAGTAGAATCTGCTGCTTTTAAAAGCATAATGTTACAAAATTCTACGGGTGTATTACCTGTATCTGTGACTTTGCCCTTCACG
>JBALXG010000623.1:0-1821 GCA_036961055.1 Leeuwenhoekiella sp.
CTTCACCAAAATAACTATTACGTAAAAACACATTCCAGTCTTCACTTATACTTAAATTATTAGTCAATGTCCCTTTAGTTCTAGGCACAGCAGCTTCAAGATAAATACGGCTTGTTCTATCAAAGAACGTTTCAGCAAGACCTGCATTAGTAATTGTTTGTGGAATATTTACATTCTCAACAGTGGTTTTAGAAATTGTAAAAGAGAATGTGTTAGTCAAACGCATATTGTCTGAAAATCTCATACTGTGATCTGCAACAAAATCAATTCCTTTAGTTTGCGTGTCTACAGAATTTGTAAAAAAGGCAGCCTGAGTTGCGTTTGCTTCACGAAATAAACGAGCGAGTTCTGGATCCCCGTTATCATCAAACTGACCAGTTAGTATAATACGATCATCAATATTCACAAGATAGCCGTCTAAAGTAAGTTTTAGATTAAGATTTGGAATATTAGCAGTTGCCCCCAATGTGTATCCCAAAGAAGTTTCCTCTTTTAATTCATCTATACCTATTATTCTTGCGACACGCGATGTGTTAGGAAAAATACCTACTTCCTGAGCAACTCCATCTACAAACAATGTTGAAGTTGAATTATAGTGAATCTGGTGAAGAGATGGCGCTCTAAAGCCTGTTTGCACAGATCCTCTAAAGCTCAAATTCTCTGTCGCTTTTAATAAGAAAGAAGATTTAAAATTTATTGTCCCTCCAAAATCTGAGAAATTCTCATATCGCACAGCACCTGTTAATCTAAAAGCTTCACTAAGATCTGCTTCTACATCTATATAACCAGCGATAGAATTGCGATAGGCATCTACTTCATTTTCTGGCTTAAAACCTGGAAATACCTGAATCCCTCCTGGCCTGCTATCTCCCAGAAAATCTGTAGGAACCACAGAATCAGGATCTGTAGGATCATGCACATTTCCTAAAGTATTGTATTGTGCATACGAAACTTCTTCACCGGCGTTTATACCATAATTTTCTATCCTGTATTCTGCACCAAAGGCAACACTTAATCCAGACATAATATCTTCATAAAATCTGCTTACATCAAGATTTGTAGTGTTTTCACCATAATAAAATCCACCAGCATCTGCTTCAAATGGAGTTGAATTCTGCAAAGAAGCGTTTAGTGAATTGCTGATTCTATACGTAAAATCATTTTTACCGGTGTTATTACTTAAATCAACATTCCAGTCTCCTATTTTCCCTTTAATCCCAATCGCAATGGCTTTATCTTTTATATTAGAATTAATTTCTGGAAGAAAACCATCAAGTCTTGCAGGCGTATACGCTCTTGACTGAAAAGGCAATCTGTAAAAACCTGCCGCATTCCCGTTTTTAAAGCTTAATCCACCAAAAGAGTAAAGTTTTAAATCATCACCTAAAGGAATCTCAAGATTTCCAAAAAACTGACCGCCTCTTAATTCAGACTGTCCCACTCTCATATTATAATCACTTCTATCCTGACCTCTGGCAGAAAGTTCTGCATCAGTATTATCAAAATTTAAAGCCGTTTGCAAATCACTAAGATTATTAGCATTATTTACATCATTTAAAACAACTGAAGGTAATCCCGGACTTTGAGCATAATTTACTATATCATCAAAATTTGTTTCAAGATCAAGTAAATCTGCACCATTTTGATCTGCTACGCGTTCTACAGAATTAAAACCATTAAAGATTTGATCAGTATAAGATCTCATTCTATTTGTAGCACCTCTAAAGTTGAAGTTACCAGTAAGATTTACAAAACCACCATCTTCACCTATGGGCAAACCATAGTTAGCGCCTATATTAATTTTTTCGCCATCTATCCCGC
>JBALXG010000624.1:0-1809 GCA_036961055.1 Leeuwenhoekiella sp.
CTGAGCAAGTTTAGATAGATCGAAGCGATCTTTGTAAACTCCATTATCCCATTGCTCACTGGCTTTATAATTATTATACACATTTTCATTTACCTTAAGTAAATGAGGAAATACATTTTGATCATCTCCACCTAAACTAAAGGTGAGAAAAGACATGGCATTTAAGCCTTTACCGGCCAGATAATTGATGACACCCAGCAACTCTGTTCCTTTATCTCCAGACCAAGTATATTTACTTGCATCACTTGCGTTATAATCCACTTGATGCGGACTCCAGGATTTACGAAGATTTTTTCTGTTTGGAGTAGCATCAAAATCATCATAGGCCAAAGCATTTTCAGGAGAATCTGATCCTGCTTTAACAAACCAGGGACCATTAGGATTTCCTCTGCTCTTCCCTACATATTTTAAATAATGCTGTCCTACATATTTTAACATTCCCTTATTCGGAGATCGATTATCCCGTCCCGATTTATCAGACTCCTTTATATTAATAGAACCTGTGTAACCATCCATATAACCAGCACTAGACCCTCCACCATTTATAGCAACATCATTGCCGGTTTTATAAGAAGCTTTCCAGGTCCACGTACCTAATGCATCAGGGGTAAAATTTACCGCCCATTTATCACCAGATTCACAGCCAGAATCTGCAGCATTTACGCAGCCGGCATAATATCCTGGCACTTCATAAGACTTACCGTGATTTGTAAAAGTTACTGTGAGGTTATAATCTGAAAAAGGATTTTTTGAAGCTTTTTCAGAACTATCAACACCATCAAAGAACAGGATTAACTTATGCCATCGCTGTAAATTGCCAGAAACTTCTTGCGCATTGCTAAAAGAATAAAAAAATGAAAAAACAAAGAATAAAAAATAACTTGACTTCATGATCGAGGGTATTTAAGGGGTTGCAAAAGTAAAAGTCTAACACTAACTCAATTCCGTGCACTAAGTAGGTAAAATGCAGAAATTTTAATCCACATCTAAAACAGAAAAATTAAATATTTTCTAAATTCAGAAGTGAAATTTAGCATGCTCGAGGTTTTTCTAAAAGAAATAACACACGAGTAATTACAAGTAAAAAATGTTTGTAAACCAATGATAATCTGATGTTTATACACTATTTTTCGCGTAGCAAGATAGATAACTATTATTAAAAAAAGTGATAAATTCTAAAAATTTAAGTAATTGATATCTCCTAAAGAAGATTAGACTAATTGTAATATATAATTCAGCCACTTTTCATCTTCATTTCCTTACTTTTGCGTCTTAAAACAGACCCATGCTGCACGTAGCCGACATACGCGAGAATAAAGAAGAATATATAAAAGCTCTGACCAAACGTAACTTTGATGCTTCTACTGTATTTGAACAGATCCTTGAAGCTGATGAAAAGCGTCGTGCAACTCAGGCGCAGCTTGACAACACACTGGCTGAAGGCAATAAGCTTTCAAAAGAAATAGGCGCTATGTTTAAAAATGGCGAAGCGCAAAAAGCAAACATCCTAAAAGAGCGCACTATAAAACTGAAGGAAGATGCAAAAATCCTTCAGGAAACTCTTAGCGTTACTGTTTCAGAACTTGAGAATATTCTTTACACTATACCTAATATTCCGCAGCAAAGTGTTCCCGCAGGTAAATCTGAAGATGATAATGAAGAAGTCTTTAAAAAAGGTGAAATTCCTGTTTTAGATAAAAATGCTTTACCACACTGGGAACTTGCCAAAAAATATGATATCATAGATTTTGAGTTGGGTAATAAAATAACCGGAGCCGGTTTTCCTGTTTATAAAGGAAAAGGAGCCCG
>JBALXG010000625.1:0-1806 GCA_036961055.1 Leeuwenhoekiella sp.
ATTATGTTCCGCTTACAATTCCTGAACAATCTTATATCACGGTTGAAAATATTTTTGATATTGATTTAGGCTGGGATGGATCAACTACAGATTTTACATTACCTGCAGATTCAGCATTACAAAATGCAGCATCTGGAGGAGGACCAATTGGTGATCCCAGATGGTGGTTTTAGTAAAATAATATAAAATGAACAGTTCTGATTTTTTGAAAATCAGAACTGTTTTTTCACTTAAAAAATTTAAAAAATGCGTAATAAACAGAATGGCTTTATACTAAGCATTTTTTTGCTTTTAGGATATTTCAGTGTCGCACAACAACTTGCATTTCCTTCTGCAGAAGGTTACGGCCGTTTTGCCAGTGGGGGCCGTGGCGGTGAGATTTACACGGTTACAAACCTTGACGATTCAGGTGAAGGTAGTTTGCGTGACGGCGTGATTAAGCATGGGCCGCGCATAATTCTATTTGCAATATCAGGTACAATTGCCCTAAAATCGTCCCTGGATATCAATAATCCGGATATTACAATTGCAGGACAATCTGCTCCCGGTGATGGTATTTGTATAAAAGGCTATCCATTTTCGGTAAAGGCAGATAATGTAATTCTGCGTTATATGCGTTTTCGCCTGGGCGATATAAATAAAGTAGAAGGCGATGCGCTTAACGGGCGCGATACTCAAAATGTAATTATAGATCATTGTTCTATTAGCTGGGCGACTGATGAAAATGCTTCTTTTTACCGCAATAAAGACTTTACAATGCAGTGGTGTATTATTTCAGAATCTTTAAACAGTTCTGTGCACAGCAAGGGGGATCACGGTTATGGCGGAATTTGGGGCGGAGTAAGAGCTTCTTTTCATCATAATTTAATAGCAAGCAATCATAGCAGGAATCCACGTTTTAGTGGTTCGAAAACAACGGCAAATTCTAAAGATGAGTTTGTCGATTTTAGAAATAATGTTATTTATAACTGGCAGGATAATAGCGCTTATGGTGGCGAAAACGGAACTTATAATATGGTGAATAATTATTATAAACCAGGAAATGCTACTATAAAATCAAAACTAGAGCGCATTATGAATCCTTCTGAACCTTACGGAAAATTTTATGTCTCAGGTAATTTTATGGAAGGTTCACCCACAGTGACTGCAGATAATTGGGATGGCGGCGTACAATGCGATAACCCGGAAGCAACACGGTTAACTGAAGAAATATCAATCAATAATAATGTAAAAACTGAAGATGCTAAAAGCGCATTATTAAGTGTAATAACACATGCAGGTGCAAGTTTATTTAGAGATCAGGTTGACCATAAAGTTATTCAAAGTACTTTGACCGGGAAACCTCATTATCAGGAAGGAATTATTGATTCTCAGGACAACATTGGTGGCTGGCCGGTTTTAAAATCAAAACCCGCACCTCTGGACAGTGATAAAGACGGAATGCCAGATGGCTGGGAAAAAGCACATGATCTTGATCCTAAATCGGCTGATTCTTCACAAAAAACGCTTGATAAAAATTATTCAAATATTGAAGTTTATTTAAATGAACTCGCAAAAGATGAGGTAAAACTATCTTCAGCTGAACTTGATTTTCACTTTACAGTAGCACAAGATGGAAGCGGGGATTTTTTAACGGTGCAGGAAGCGATAAATTCAGTGCCTGATTTTAGAAAAAATGATACCCGTATTTTTATAAAAAACGGTGTGTATAAGGAGAAAATCGTCCTTTCAACCTCAAAAACCAACGTAACTTTTATAGGTGAGGATAAGGAAAAGACTATCCTGACATATGATGATTTCGCCCAA
>JBALXG010000626.1:0-1795 GCA_036961055.1 Leeuwenhoekiella sp.
GATTCAAAAACCGAAGAAATTCTTTCAGAAATTAGCAGTCCGTCACAAAATATGGATGCGGTTATTCTTGAAAAAGCACCTAAAATCGCAGTTTACACACCAGATGGTTCCGTTCCTTGGGATGATGCGGTGACCATGGTTCTTGAATATGCTGAAATTCCATACACCAGAATTTATGATACTGAAGTTTTAGGAGATCAATTGGTTTTATATGATTGGTTGCATTTGCATCATGAAGATTTTACAGGGCAATATGGTAAATTTTATGGCAGTTATAGGGCAGCTGCCTGGTATATTGAAGATAAAAAAGAAGCTGAAGAACTGGCTCATAATTTAGGTTATGAAAAAGTTTCAGAAGAAAAATTAGCAGTCTCCTTAAAAATTCGGGATTATGTCATTGGCGGCGGTTTTATGTTTGCGATGTGCAGCGCGACCGACAGTTTTGATATCGCTCTGGCAGCAGAAGGTGTTGATATTTGTGAAGCCATGTTTGACGGAGATCCTTCAGATCCTGACTATCAGTCAAAGATAAATTATGACAATACCTTTGCCTTTACAGATTTTCGCCTTGAGCGCGATCCTAATAAATATGAGTTCTCCAGTATAGATATGACTACAAAAAGGCGTATCCCTATGACTACAGATTATTTTACATTAAAAGAATTTTCTGCAAAATGGGATCCTATTCCTACTATGCTTTGCCAGAATCATACTGCGCTTGTAAAAGGTTTTATGGGTCAAACTACTTCATATGATCCAGATGAGATCAAGGCTACAGTTTTAGTTCTGGGAGAAAATAAAACTAATGGCGAGGCGCGTTACATTCATGGTATTAAGGGGAAAGGTTTTTTTACTTTTTACGGTGGTCATGATCCTGAAGATTATCAACATCGTGTAGGCGATCCTAAAACAGAGCTTGCTTTGCATCCTACAAGTCCGGGTTATCGACTTATTTTGAACAATGTTCTATTTCCCGCTGCGCGGAAGAAAAAGCAAAAGACCTGATGTTACGCATTTGTATTTTATTTTTTGTACTGACTTTTTTTCCTCCCAAAGATTATGAAAGACTGGACTGGAAAGAAAATCAAAAAATTACCTGGGAAGATTTTAAGGGAAAACCCGATAAATTAAGTTCTTACGCTGCAAGTGTAAATTCTGGTATCAGTCATAATTACGCTCTAAATAGCCGGGGCTTTCTTATTAAAGAAGAATCTGTAGTAAAAGCGTTTTTCTATCCTACTTTGTCATGGTATAAACCTGATATGGTAGATAGGCGTATTTTACAGCATGAGCGATTGCACTTTGATATTTCAGAATTACACGCTCGTAAACTTAGAAAGCGAATTGCAGAATATAAGTTTACTGAAAATTCTCAAAGAGAAATAAAAAAATTGTACAATCAAGTAGAGCAGGAGCGTGAAGAAATGCAGAAGGCTTTTGATAAGGAAAGTGAACATTCTCAATACAGGCAGGCAGAACTTTTCTGGGAAAGTAAAATATCTGAACTCCTTTATGAGTATGACGACTGGAAATAACTAGTAAAACCTCAATTTACATTGTACGACAAAGAAAAACTTATAGAACTTGCGCATTATAAAATGCCCTTTGGGAAGTATAAAGATTACTATCTGGTCAACATTCCAGAATATTATTATACGTGGTATAGACAAAAAGGTTTGCCTGCTGGTAAACTTGGTCAGTTAATGGAAGAAATGTATGAGATCAAACTCAATGGTTTAGAACCAATAATAAAAAAAATTCAGAAGGATTATAAACCACTTCCACCTAAACGTAG
>JBALXG010000627.1:0-1795 GCA_036961055.1 Leeuwenhoekiella sp.
TTCTCTAAAACGTGTTCCGCCTTCATTAACCTCATAATTATATGCCAGATAATCTATGGTATAATTGGTTTTATTAATCCAGTACATGTATTCATCCTGAAAATCATCACCTCCGCCGTTTTCATCAAATGTGACTTTAACTTTATAATACCACTCGCCTTTAATTTGTGATTCCCCAACCATTTCTTTGTGTACAGAAGACGCGTCAAGCCCAAAGGGAAGCATTGCAAAATAATGCACAGAGTTAACCGAATTACCATATTTTGTTTTTAAGGAGTCTGGCAGTTTTATTTCTTTTCCCTTTACATATCTTTTAAAACCATCATTTGTTATAACATCGCGCGTACCACTACAAGATGGGTTTTCGCATTTCTCAAGACTATAACGCCCGCTCTGGCGTGTTGCGCTATAATAATGATCACGAAATTTAAAGTTGATCTTTGCATTTGCCGTCACTTCGCCCCCAGCCCGTTCAATAGTTTGGTTCATTATATTAATAGCTTCCTCGTCTTTAGAACGACCGCAGCTTACGGTGATTACTGCTAAAACAATTATCAAAAAAGGCTGTATTACTTTCAAATTCATATATCTAATCGGTTATTGTTGTGTTAGTCGGTTGTTTTTGATAATAATAATAATATCCTATAGTAATTATCACCACAATTTGTGCAATAACAGCTAGAATAGAACCTTCAAAACCAAAGGCCCCACCATTTATAATATTTGCTTCAGGCACTTTAAATTCTATAAAAGAATAAAAATCCTGCCCGCTTACATTAAAGCCAAATAAAGACTGAAATAAATTCCACCCAAGATGTAAGCCTATAGGAAACCACAAATTTTTAGTATGAATATATGAAATACCTAAAAGAATACCTGCAAGAAAAAGATCAATAAAACTTAATAAATCAATATTAGGATTTGCCAGATGCATGATTGCAAAAATCAAAGATGAGATTACAAGCGCTACATATTTATTAAAACTAATCATCAGGTTACGCAAAATATAACCACGTACCAGAACTTCTTCTAAAATCGCAACACTTACAAAGAGCAAAACTGACAAAAAAAGCTGATATACATCAAAGAAAAAATGAGTAAAATCTATCTCTTTAAAGACTGTAAGAATAAGATATCCCAGCAGCATAATTACTGCGCCTAAAATTACGCCAAAGTTGAAGTCCCGTAGTCTGCCTTTAGTTTGAAAGCCGAGTTTAATAAAAGGTAGTTTATCCATAAATCGCATAAAAAACCACATAGCAATAAATGTGGCGATAAGTGATAAATAAGAAGTATAAACCTCCTGAAAAGCCGACTTTTCAGCTTCAAAATCGGTTAAATCATACCCTAAAATAGCGTAGCCTGCAACCTGCACAAGGGATAAAAATAATAGATACGGAATAATAAAAATTAAAATATGTATCCAGCCACGATGCTTTGTTTTCATAAAAGATATTTGGGTTTGTTTCAAAAATATATAAAACAGATGGCCTGAGGTTTCTTATTTACTCTATTTATTTAAACCCTAACCTAAAAATAGTATTTTTGTCCTCCTATGGTTCAGAATACAGTTAACATAAAGAATAAGCGCGCACGCTTTGAATACGAGATTCTCGATAAATATACTGCCGGGATAAAACTTGCCGGTACAGAAATTAAAGCGATACGAGAAGGCAAAGCTTCTATCACAGAAAGTTTTTGCGAGTTTACAAATAATGAGCTTTTCATTATTAATATGACTATTCAGGAATATTCTCATGCTACGTATTTTAATCATGATCCTAAAAGTGCCCGT
>JBALXG010000628.1:0-1791 GCA_036961055.1 Leeuwenhoekiella sp.
CAGGAAGCTTACGAGATCATTCAGAAAGAAAGAGGAATGTAATCTGTTATCCCTGAAAATCTTCAGCTAAAATTGCATAATCATAACCGTCAGACCAGCCTGTTTTTAAAGGTAATACCTGGCGTTTTCTTCCTTCTCTAATCATTCCCGCTTTTTCTAAAACCTTTACAGAACCTATATTATCTACAGCGCATCCTGCTTCAATGCGATGCAGTTTAAGATTATTAAAGCCAAATTTTAAAATGCCCTTTAGAGCTTCGGTTGCAAACCCTCGCTTCCAGAAATCAGGAAGTAATTTATACCATACCTCGCCTCTGCTATATTTTTCCTGACTCAGATTCAACGCAATCAAACCTATAATTTGATTTTCGCCATCTTCAATCACATAAGTAAATTTGTTCCTTTTAATGGGTTTAGCTTCTTCAAGCCACTGTTTTACAAAAACGTAAGTTTCATCACTAGAAGCAGGGATGCCCATTGTATTAAATTGATCTGTTTCCGGCAGCGACAGTAACTTATGAATCGCTTCAATATCCTCTGCTTTGACAAATCGTAAGGATAATCTTTCAGTTTTCAGCATAATTTATCCTTTACTTCCTTCTTTAAATAGCGCGACCATAAACTGCTTTTTAGGTAAACTCCAGATAATTTTTAGTTCTTCGGGGATGGTGCTTTCGCCATCTAGAAATCTCAAAATATTCTCTATTTTATTCTTTTTAAACATGATGCTGAATATCTCTCCGCCCAGATCATTTCTTCGGTACAAAACATCAAGAAACAGGCGATCGTACCACCTAAAGCGATCTCGTGTTTTAAACGTCCTGAAATCTTGATCCTTTTTTAGAAATTTAGTCAGTTCTCTGGTGATTTTCTCTGTGTATTTAAAGGTAAAACCAGTACTTGCACGCGTCCAGCCGCCAGCAGTTCCTATATGAATTATTCGGTTTGTATTGTGAAGTTCAAATGGATAAGCCGTCATGGGGATCGCGCCTTTTTCAGTCGCGGTTATCTCATATTGGGCTACGCCAAGATTTTTTAAATAATCTTTAATCGCGTTTTCATAATCAGAATCTGCAAGTAACTTTTCTGAAAACAACGTATATTCTACTAAAGCTTCAGTAGTCGAAGTTGGCAAAACATACATAAATCGCGTATTTCCTTTCTGCGGAATACTAAAATCCATAAAAGTCGCCATTTCAGGGTCAAAAACGGGTTTTTTGGCCTTAATAACCCAACCGATGAAATGCTGCTGTAAAACCTGCGAATGCTTTTGATTTTTTAGTCGTTCTGCCGGAAGAATACTAGTCAACACTTTTGAAGCGGTATAAACGTCTCTATCTGTAAAAACCTCAACTGCTTTTGCCTGCTCTTCAAAATGGCTGAAGGTTTCAGTTTTAAAAGTAAATTGTGCTGAAGCATTTAGCTTTTCTCTGCAGAAATTATAAAAAGTTAATCCTTCAATTTTGTTATACGTGTATGGATTTAGCGAAATTTCAGCATAAAAATCAGCCCCTTTAAAGCCGATTTTTGACCATTTTTTGCTGATTATTGGTTCCCAGTCGGGGTTATTTTTGTCCCAGAAACACCAGGTTCTGTCGTTATTTAATTTTTCATCTTTGTCTAAAATTAAAACGGTTTTATCTGCAAAAAAGGAATCGTTTAAAATCCTGTATGCCATCATCAATCCGGCTAAACCAGAGCCTATAATTATATAATCGTAGTGTTTTTTACTCATAAATTGAAATCTAAACTTACTCAATAAGCTTTACAAAAACGTTATCTGCAAACTTT
>JBALXG010000629.1:0-1781 GCA_036961055.1 Leeuwenhoekiella sp.
CTAATAAAAACAAGAAGCTAAATATCAAGATAATCTGTAAACCGTAACTATGTTTAAACATTTTATTAACCTGGAGTGGAAAAGCTTTTTTAGATCTGCTTCATTTGCAACTAACGTTGTTATAAAAATATTTATGGTTCTGGGAGCGCTTTATTTTATTGCGCTTTTTACAGGAGGGGGCATCGCTTTGTACTACGGTCTTGAAAAGAATGGATTTGAGCCGCTACAAACGGTAAATAAATATCTTATTTATTACGTAGTTGTAGATCTTGTGGTGCGATATTTTTTTCAAAAGATTCCAGTAATAAATATTAAATCATTATTGCTGTTGCCCTTTAAAAAAGGAAAAATAGTAAGCTACGCTTTTGGCAAAACAGCGATATCTTATTTTAATGTAATTCACGCGTTTTTCTTTATTCCCTTCAGTATTATTTTAATAAGAGAGGGTTATGATGTTGCCGGTGTTATTTGCTGGCATCTGGGAATTATGTTTCTTATTTACATAAATAATTTCATCAATATTTTTCTGAATGATAAAACAATTTTTATCATTGCTTTTGCAGGCGTAATAATAGGTTTAGGAGCTTTACAGTATTACGGTTATTTTGATGTTACCGTTTACACAGCACCCTTTTTTCAGGGTTTATATGAAACGAGATGGTATTTTTTAATTCCGCTTGTGGTTTTAATTGCAGTGACTACCAGTGCCTATTCGTATTTTAGAAAGAGATTATATCTTGATGCGGGACTGGCTACCAAACAAGAAAAAGCTTCAACAGAGAATCTGGATTGGCTTAACAGATTTGGTAAAATTTCAACCTTCTTAAAAAATGATATTAAGCTTATAAAGCGTAATAAACGATCTAGAACGACAGTAATGATAAGTGTCTTGTTTTTGTTTTATGGACTCCTTTTTTTCTCTGGTGGAATAGAAAGCTACAATAATCCCGTAATGCGCATTTTCGGAGGAATTTTTGTTTCCGGCGGATTTTTGTTCAGTTTTGGTCAATTTGTGCCCAGTTGGGACAGTTCTTATTATCCGCTAATGATGAGTCAGAATATTAGATATAAAGAATATCTTACTTCAAAATGGTGGCTCGTGGTTATAGCGACTGCGATTTCTACCGTTCTGGCTTCGTTTTATCTGTATTTTGGGTGGGAGGCTTACGCTGCCGTGGTCGTTGGCGCAATTTATAATATGGGCGTTAATGCACATCTGGTTCTACTGGGCGGTGCATTTATTAAAACGCCTATTGATCTTACGAGCAACAAAAAAGCATTTGGCAATGCGCAGGCATTTAACCTTAAAACCATGCTTATCACAATTCCAAAATTATTGCTTCCTTTAATACTTTATGCAATTGGTCATTATACAATAGGGCCTATCGCCGGCTTTGGTTTTGTTGCACTTGCCGGAGTAGTAGGATTTGCATTTAGGGATATGGTTTTCAAAAAAATTGAAAAAATTTATAAAGCTGAAAAATATAAAACCTTAGCAGCTTACAAACAAAATAACTAGCATTATGATCAACGTAGAAGGTTTGTCGAAAACATACGGTGGAGTAACCGTTTTAGATATTGAATCACTAAATGTCCCTAAAGGAGAGGCTTTTGGACTGGTGGGAAATAACGGAGCCGGTAAAACAACACTTTTTAGCTGCCTGCTTGATTTAATTCAACCTACAACAGGTTACATAAAAAACGGCGGAGTCAAAGTAAATGAAAGCGAAGCCTGGAAAACGCACACGGCATCCTTTATTGACGAAACTTTTTTAATAGGC
>JBALXG010000062.1:0-10083 GCA_036961055.1 Leeuwenhoekiella sp.
TATCCGCAAAATTAAAATGGCCGCCACTTGCGAGGATGACGACCATTTACACACAAATTATTATCTTGATTATATTATTTTACGTTGAAAGAATTTGCTGAATATTAAAAATAAGACTCCGCATGTAATCCATGCCGGAAGCGTTAAGAAAGACAGAAAAACGTCATACTGAATCGATATGAAATAGAATAATCCAAAGCTTATAGCCCAGGCTCCCAGAACTGCCCAGTTAAATTTGATTCCGGATTTTTCAGCATAGAAAGATTGAATTCCCACTTTATCTCCAAATAAATATTCAAATACAATTACGGCTCCTATTGGTGCCAGAATAAATCCATATAAAGCCACAAAATCTAAAAGTTGCATGGCAAAAGCCGGAAATAAACCTGCTATTGTTGCCACAGTTCCTGCTAAAATTGTTACCCAAAAAGTTGAAACTTTAGGCATAATTGCCTGAAATGCCAGACCTGCCCTGTAAATTGTAGGATTTGCTGTTGTCCATCCCGCTAGTATTACAGCTATTATACCAAATATGCCTATCGCATTATAGGCTAAAGGTCCTGGTGCCACTGTAGGCGCTTCTCCACTGGCCACTATAGCCTGAGCTTCAGGAGATTTAAGGTAAACGGCATAAAGAAGTGCAGCAGCAATCCACGCTATATAGTGACCAATGTATATTCCGCCCGCTGTAGTCCAACCGGCACTTGGTTTTTTAGCAAAGCGAAAAACAGAAAGATCAGACATCCCAATATGCATAGCAGCATTTGCAAACCATGACCATAAGAATACATGCCAGAACGTATATTTTATCTGCCCGGGAAATGGGTCACTTCCTTCTCCCCAGATATTCCAGAAATCTGAGAAACTTTTTACATCCAGTTGAGTTAACGCTACGACACCGCAGGCAATAAATGCCAAGACAATTACAGGTGACATATAATTTGCAGCTTTGGCGACTGTATTATAACCTTTTGCTGCGATTAATGAGATAACAGCTCCTAATGCTAAAACTATAATAACCCAGGTTATTCCGTTGGGAGTAGTGTCAGTTAATTTAGGCATTTCCATATCAAAAGGAATTCCCACTGCTGTTGCTGAAACTGTAATCATCGCTCCTGCAAGAAAACAAAATAGCAATCCGTTTGCCAGATTATAGGCCGTTACCAGGCGTGTACCACAAATTTTTTCTAAATGAAAGTAAAGTGTGTATCTGAATTTTGTACCAATCTCTGCAGTAAGGAATCTCCAACTTAGCACTGCCATTAAATTTCCCAGGAGAAGTCCCACAATAAGATCAAAAGCACTTACGCCGGTAGTTAAAAATAAAGGACCAATTACAAATTCAGTTCCCGCAGCGTGTTCTCCTGCATACATACCAAGAAAGGCTTTCCAGCCCTGTAATCTGGATTGAGGGACGCGCTCGCGTTCATATTCTCCACCGGCGATTTCTTCAATAGTGTCTTCTTCCTGGTTGTATATTGACATAAAAAATTGGTTTAGTATTTTAATAAATGCTTAGGTAAATCCGCCACTTTCTCACAGACCAGTTGATCCATAACCTGTTTAAACTGAATCTTCAGCATATCTATAGTATGATCGCCACCTTTATTACCTAATGCACCTGCACCATACATAAAAGATCTTCCCATAAAAGTAAATTTTGCACCACACGCCATTGCACGTGCGATATCCGGCCCTGAGCGCAAGCCACTGTCCATCATAATCTCGATTTGTTCGCTATATTTTTCAGTAATTTCTTTTAAACAATTGATTGTAGACTGCGCGGCATCAAGTTGGCGTCCACCGTGGTTAGAAATAATTATTCCGTCAAAGCCCATGCGTATGGCTGCTTCAGTATCTTCAAGAGAGGCAACACCTTTTAAGACGAGTTTTCCTTTCCACTTGTCTCGAATGGGTTTAATTTTTTCCGCGTTGAGTTTGCCAGAAAAAGTTTTATCCATAAAAGCACCTAACTGTTTTAAGTTCAAGCCTTCAGGTGTGTAGGGTTTTAGATTTTCAAAAGTGGGCTGGCCATATTTTAAAGTATTATATGCCCAGGTAGGTTTTCCTAATATCTGAAGAATATTCTTTGCAGACATTTTAGGTGGAAGAGCCAGGCCATTGCGAAAATCCCGCGGACGATAGCCAAAAGTGGGTACATCACATAATAAAACAAGTACAGGACAACCGGCAGCTTCAGCGCGATCTAATAAATCATTGCGAATCGCATCATCTACGGGATTGTAAAGCTGAAACCACGCATTGCCTTCTGTGAGTTCGCTTGCACGCTCAATATCCATTGTGGTTACTGTACTGAGTATAAACGGAATATTAGCTCTGAAAGCCGCTTTAGCCAGAATCTCAGGAGAATTAGGCCACATAAGACCTTGCAATCCCACGGGTGCGATTCCAAAAGGCGCGTCAAATTCCATCCCTAAAACCTTTGTTTTTATAGATGTAGAACCGTAGTTATTCAGGTAACGCGGCTGCAATTGTACATCTCGTATTTCTGAAGTATTACGTTTTATACTTACATCTTCATTGCAGCCACCATCAAGATATTCAAAGGCAAATGCCGGAACTCGCTTTTGTGCTTTAGAGCGTAAATCATCAACAGAAGGATAAGTAGGGTCAAAAGAGTAAGCCATATTTTTTAGTTAGCGATGAAAGGAATATGTTTTTTCATCGAATAATTTTTCTTTAAAAATTTTGAGTTAAGTTGAGAGTCTGAAATACAAATTGCCGCACCTAGAGCAGAACCTAATGAAGAATCTGTTGTACGTAATTGCATATTTCTAAAATGATGTGATAACAATTTTATGTAAATGTCATTATCACTAAAGCCTCCATCTATAAAAAGTTTTTCAATAATCATTTTTCCTTTTACATTTTTAATTGACTCAACCTGTAATTGAACCAACTCTATCATTAAATGATGATAAGCATGATCAAAAGATGTATATCGCAAAATTGTTTCGGGTGGCATATCTGGATCATCGATAGATTCCCAATGGAAAATCTTGTCAAATTCCTTTATTATTTCATAATGAGTATCATAATCAAAGATTACTTTTTTATGATAATCTTTATCAACATTATAATGAGCGGCTAGCTTTTGAACTTGAATTTTATATTCATTTCCCAGAAAAACTCTGGCAGATTTTACAGGTTTTCCATTAATACGCATGTAATTTATACAGTCTTTCTCTACATCTTTCCTACTTAAGGTTTTCTTTACGAAAGGATTTAAAGCAACGCTCCAGGTACCTGTCGAAATCAAAATAAATGGTTTTTTCATACTGCGCACATATGGAAGCAACGCCGCTGAACTATCGTGAATACCCACACCTATTTTTATGCGTTTCCCATTATAATTCATATTTATACTTGTTTCAGTAGAAACGATAGGAGGTAAGATGCGATCAATTTTTTCGGTATAAACCCAGTCGTGATAGTCTTTTTTATCAAAATTCCATAAAGCGGTATGACAGCCAATACTGGTGTATTCACCTAAAGGAATTCCTGTAAATACAAAACTTAAATATTGAGGAAGATGTAATGAGTATCTTATACGTTTAAAAATCTCTGGTTTTGTGTTTTTAAGCCAGTACAAATGCATGCCGGTATTAAGCATCCCAGAGCTAGAGGAACCAGTAGTTTGATGAAATTCTATTTCAGGGCCATACTTTTTATAAAACGATTGCGTAATGCTATCAGGTATAGGTTTTGTATAGTTATATAAAGGAAATATCACTTCCCGATTTTCATCCAGATGAACCAAACTTGCGCCATAACTAGAAAAATTAATAGCCTTTATATCGTAGTTTTCAGTCTTTAAAATACGGTCAAAGACCTCTTTTAACCAGTTACGAAGTGTTGCCAAATCTTCAGTGGGATGCCCGTCTTCATCTTTTATTTCTTCAAACTGGACATACTCCCGATAAACCTCCTGAAAATCTGTATCAAACAAAAAGAATTTCTTATTGGTTTTACCTATGTCAAAAATGGCTGTAACGGTTTTCTTCATCAAGTTGCTGTTTTAAAGACCAGTTGCGATAGTATTTGTACCACGTTCTTTAATGAGGTTTTTACGAACATTTAATTTGCGATAAGCCTCAATAGGGTTTAAAACTCCGCCACCTTGTAAACGCGCCTGACGTATAAGTGGTCTTACATCTGTGCGATATGCAGCCTGTAAAATTTCCTGACAGGTTACGACATCGTTTTCATTTTGCGCGGTTTTTAGGCTGTTTTGATTGATTATAAGGGCTTTTGCATAGGCTTCCTGAATAGCTTCCAGTGATTGAATTAAATCTTCTAAAGGATCTTTTATATTGTGGCTTGCATCGATCATCCAGGAAAGTTCAGGATTATTAGTATTGTTTTGCATACCATAAACAAGTTCATTAAAAATAAGAAACAAAGCATAAGGCTTAATGCTGCCTACAGTAATATCATCATCACCATATTTACTGTCATTAAAGTGAAAACCACCAAGTTTACCTTTAAGCATTAAAACCGAAACTATTTGCTCAATATTAGTATTTGGCAAATGATGACCTAAATCTACCAAAGTAAATGCGCGCTCACCACAGCCATTTGCCAGCATTAATGAAGTTCCCCAATCCTGAATAACGGTACTGTAAAAATTAGGCTCGTAAGGTTTGTATTCAATAAAAAGTTTCCAGTCGGCTGGCATATCTTCATAAATAGAAATAAGGCTATTTTGAGTATGTGTTAAGGCGGCCTGAAAGTTGTTTTGTCCCGGGAATGAAGCTCCATCTGCTAACCAGACAGTAAGACTTTTTGAACCCAGTTTATTTCCTATCTCTATAACTTCTTTATTATGAGCTATTGCCTGATCTCTAACCGCATTATTGGTATTACTTAGCGAGCCGTATTTGTAGCTTTCTTTCGCACCTTTTTGATCCTGAAAAGTGTTGCTATTTACGGCATCAAATTTAATTTTATGCAAAGCAGCAAGTTCTTTTACAGCGTTATAATCTTGTGGAACATCCCAAGGAATATGTAATGAAACAGCTCCAGCTGTCTGCGTTAGACCATGAATTAAGCCTATGTCTTCTATTTTTTGCTCTAAAGTTGCAGGTTCACCCGCAAAAGAAAATCGGCCAAAACGAGTGCCACCTGCACCTAATGCCCAACTGGGAATCGCAACCTGAAAAGCTGCAAGTTTATTAATAACTTCATTTACAGAAACGCCTTGATTTGTTAAGTTTTGAGCTAAAAAATCAAACTGATTTTTCTGATTTTCAAGTCCGTTTTTATTTAAATCACTGCGTTGTTGTTGTTCTATTTTCATAAAAGAGTTTTATTCCTGAATTAGAAGAAGGAAACTCCAAACGTCACACACGCGGGAGTTCCCTTCAATAATTTTTAATTCAACTCAATTATCTCACAAAGGCATTAGCCATACCACCATCTACATTAATTGTATTACCTGTACTTTTATCTAAAATACCCACACAAGCAAAAACGCCCACAGCGATATCATCTGGCAGAATAATTTCATTTAATAAATTACGCTTAGCATAATGTGCAGGAAGATCTTTCACTTCGATACCATACGCTTTAGCGCGACCTTCTGCCCAAGCACCTTCCCAGATTTTACTACCTACGATAACACCATCTGGATTTACAGTATTTACACGTATTTTGTCCGCGCCAAGTTCGGCAGCCAGCAGTCTGGTCATATGCTGTTGTGCAGCCTTTGCAGTTCCATAACCCACATTGTTTGGTCCGGAAACTAGTCCGTTTTTACTAGCAATATTAACAATATCACCACCCAGACCTTGTTTGCGCATAATAGCGACGCCTTCCTGCGCCATTAAAAATTGACCTTTAACAAGAACATTTTGAAGTAAATCCCAATCTTTAAGCGTCGTTTCTTCTAAAGGTTTGGAAATAGCAAGACCTGCAGAATGAACAATAATATCAACCCCACCAAATGCAAGACAAGCTTCCTTGTAAGCTTTTGCGATAGATTCTTCACTGGTTACATCACAAATAGCTCCAGCCACCTGATCTTTTTTATAGGTAGCTACAGCCTCCTTCAGTGCATCCTCACTCAAATCGGTTAGAACGACATTTGCCCCTTCGGCTACAAATTTGTCTGCTATTGCTTTACCTATTCCACCGGCAGCACCTGTTACAATGGCTACTTTTCGCGAAAGCGGTTGCTCTTTTGGCATACGCTGAAGTTTAGCTTCCTCAAGTAGCCAGTATTCTATATCAAAAGCTTCTTGCCTTGGTAACGAAGTATAACTTGTTATTGCTTCAGAACCGCGCATTACATTAATTGCGTTTATATAAAATTCACTCGCTACACGCGTTGTTTGTTTATTTTTTGCAAAGCTGAACATTCCTACTCCCGGATAAATAATTATTACCGGATTAGGATCACGCATTGCAGGGCTATTGGCATGCTTACAGCTTTCATAGTAACTTTTATATTCTTCTCGATAAGCCTCAAATGAAGGTTTTAATTTATTTAAAACAGTTTTGGTATCGCTTAAATCCTCTTTAGATTGAAGATTTAATATTAAAGGTTGAATTTTTGTTCTTAAAAAGTGATCTGGGCAAGAAGTGCCCATAGGAGCAAGTTTATTAAGATCATTACTGTTAATAAACTCAAGCACCGTCTCGTTATCTGTAAAATGGCCTATCATGCGATCCTCAGAAGATGCAAGACCACGAAGTAACGGCATTAAAGCTGATGCTTTTTCTTTCCTTTCTTCCGCTGGAAGACTGTCAATTTTTTTACCGCCAAAAACGCTTCCGTTCTCTTTTATTTTATTCTCTATATAATTTGATGCTTTTTCAATGACCTCTAGACTGTTTATATAGCATTCATAAGAAGTGTCACCCCAGGTAAATAAACCGTGACTACCCAAAATAATACCGCGTATACCCGGATTCTCATTAAGACATTTTTCTAACTGAAGTCCCAGATCAAAACCGGGACGCTGCCAGGGCACCCAGCCCATAGTATCTCCCCAGATTTCTTTAGTTACTTTTTCACTATCATCTGCTGCAGCGATCGCTATAAGTGCATCTGGATGTAAATGATCTATATGTTTAAAGGGAAGTAAACCGTGTAATGGTGTGTCAATGGAAGGTGCTTTGCTGTCAAGGTCATAAATACAATGATTAAAAAGCCCTACCATACGATCTTCATCTGCAAGACCTTTGTAAACATTTTTAAGATTACGCAAACGCTCTGTATAAAGTCCTGCAATGCCCTGACGAGTAAGTGTGCCAATATCTCCGCCAGAACCTTTTACCCACATAACTTCAACATCTTCGTTTGTTAATGGGTCTTTCTCTATTGTTTTACAGCTTGTATTTCCCCCGCCATAATTTGTTATTCTTAAATCTGCTCCTAAAATATTTGAGCGATACAGAAAAAGCGCAACTTGATCATTACCCAGTTCGTCTGCTTTTTGCTCATTCCAGAGGTAGTCTACGTATTTAAAGTTTTTCACAGCTATTTTATTAGTTTCTTTTCTATTTAACAGCGAATATAAATGAACCTAATTGCGATTCTATCCTGTACTGTACTGTTTAGAAATTAAAACCTATACTTTTTTAGATACCGGTATAAGGAAGCATATTGATCTTTAAATTAAAAAAAAATATTTAGAGGATATTTAAATGGAGTGTTATAGTGAGATATTGTGTTCAACTAACAATTAGATAAAAGGGTTGAGGTTGATTTATTTAATTTCTGAAACCAATTTTATTCCTTTTAATTTGTTAATCTTGAAATCATAACTCTCTAAAGAAAATCTTAAAGCTTATTTTATAAATATGTTTAAATATATTGTCATAGATGAAAACTCGAGGATACCTAAATACAGTCAAATTGTAGACTCTATTATTCAAAATATTTCTTCTGGAAATCTTAAAATGGATCAAAAAATCCCTTCAATTAATCAGTTTAGTGAAGAATTTTATCTATCAAGAGATACTGTAGAGAAGGCATACAATATTTTAAAGGAACGTAGAATAATAACGGCTATTAGGGGAAAAGGCTACTATATTACCCGAACAAAGCTAATTTCTAAAGTTAACATACTATTTCTTATAAATAAATTAAGCTCTTATAAAATGAGAGTTTATAATTCATTTATAAACAGTTTAGGAGGAAATTCTCATACTGATTTGCATATATATCATTGTGATAAAACTTTGTTTTTAAATTTGTTAGATAAACATAAAGCAGCCTATGATTATTATGTTATTATGCCACATTTTAAAACTGAAGATCTAAGACATATTAGCGCAACAGATGATGTAGTTAAGGCGCTAGAGGCAATACCTAAAAACAAACTAATATTATTAGACAACAATAAGTTAGAAGTAAAAGGGGTCTTGACTGAGGTTTATCAAGATTTTGAAGATGATATTTATAATGCTTTGAATAGTGGAATTGATAAAATTTTAAACTATAAAAAACTTTTTTTAATATATCCCGAAAAATCTGTTTATCCTTATCCTAAAAGAATCTTGCATGGTTTTAGAAAATTTTGTGTAGAACATTCTATGACTTTTGAGGTTCTAGATGAGATATATGATGATATGGTTCTTAAAAAAGGCGATTTATTTATAACAATTGAAGAGTCTGACCTTGTAAATTTAGTAAAGCAAATAAGGGATAAAGAATTTGGTATAGGAAAAGAAATTGGAGTAATTTCTTATAATGATACCCCTTTAAAAGAATTATTGGGCATAACAGTTATTTCAACAGACTTTAAGTTGATGGGAGAAACAGCTGCCCTTATGATTTTAAATAAAGAAAAGGGTAAAATAAAAAATCCTTTTAATTTTATAGATAGAGAGTCTTTGTAATTTCTTTTCTATTACTTCAAATTAGTTTTATTATAAAATCGGACATTTTAGGTTGAAAATCCGGTTTTTTGCCTTCAAAACCACACAAGTAAACTTCATTATCACCCACTCACCAGTTTCTATTTGCAAAATATTAGCAAAAAAAGCGCCACTTCTGCTTGAGCATTGCCGCATTTTAGTAATGTAAAATAAACAGCAAGCTTTATAATCTTTATTAGTAAACGGGGTGCGGTGAAACGAGCGATTGTTACCACTATACAATTATTTAAACATTCAGAATCAGTTTTTATAATGTTGTTTTATTCATTGCAGGTATAATCATTTATGCAAATGTTTAAACAATAGCAGCACAGTACAGGATAGTGCGTCACAGTACAGGATGCTTTCTTGTTTTTGCCGTTGTATTATTGTTAAGACTAAATTAACAATGATACCATACATGACTAACCTTTCTATTATGAGAAATTTTTTTTACAGGTTTTCAAAGGCTTTAATTTTACTGCCTATGTTTTTCCTGACTTTTAGTGTGAATGCTCAAAATACAAGTATAACCGGACAGGTTACCTCCACGGAAGACTCAATGCCTCTTCCGGGTGTCAACGTATTTGAAAAAGGCACAAGCAATGGAGTCGTTACTGATTTTGACGGTAACTACAGTATAACATTAACTAATGCAAGCGCATCTTTAGTGTTTTCTTATGTTGGTTTTACTACACAAACGGTTCTGGTAGATGGACAGCAACAAATTGATATTAGTCTATTGCAGGATACCAATAGCTTAAGTGAAGTTATTTTAGTAGGGTATGGTAGCCAGTTAAAACGCGAAATTACAGGATCAGTTCAAACTGTAAAAGCGGAAGAGCTAAGTGATATTCCTGTATCTCAGGTAACTCAAAAATTACAAGGACGTTTATCAGGAGTTCAAATAAATCAAACTACAGGTAAGCCAGGGGGAGGAATGTCAGTAAGAATACGTGGGCAATTATCAGTTTCAGGAGGAAGTAGTCCTTTATATGTAATAGATGGTTTCCCTATATCTGGAGATATAAGTGATATAAATCCTGACGAGATTGAAGACATTTCTATCTTAAAAGATGCAGCATCTACATCGTTGTATGGGTCTCGAGCAGCTAACGGAGTTGTCCTAATTACTACTAAAAAAGGCCGCCTTGGTAAAACTGATATTAACTTCAGTACATCGACAGGGATGCAAAC
>JBALXG010000630.1:0-1780 GCA_036961055.1 Leeuwenhoekiella sp.
TATTTTTCTTTCCGGCGATAACGACTTAATAACAATTGGCAATTTTATGGCAGATGGTATTAAGGGTTCCCGTTATCTCACCTACCCCATGGATATTCAAAAAGGAATCATCTTACATCGCTCTATTGACACTTTTACAGACGCGCATCCTATCGTACGGCAGAGTACTAAACGCCTTCATAAAAACTACAGTCACTACAGTGGTGTTATTGTAGATATTTTGTACGATCACTTTTTAGCCAAAAACTGGCATAAATACAGTCAAAATCCGCTAAATGAGTATGTAAATCAGTTTTATAAAATGCTGAATGATAATTTTGAATTACTTACGCCGCGCATTCAGAAAATGGTTCCGCATATGGTTAATCAAAACTGGTTATTGAGCTACGCGAAAATTGACGGTATAGCGACTGTACTTCATAATATGAACATTCGCACTAAAAACGTTAGTGGCATGAATCGCGCTGTAGATGATTTGAAGCTTCATTATGACAAATTTGAAGCCGAATTCACCGCTTTTTTTGAAGAATTGCAAAACTTTTGTACGCAACGATTACTAGAAATAAATCTCGAAATTAAATAAGTATAAGCCTATATGAATAAATTTACCCTTCCGCTTAAATCATTTTTCACAATCACAATTTGTTTTCTCCTTTTCATAAGCTGTAAAACAGAACCAAAACCTAAAGAACCCGTTCACGGACTTATTGCCGAACACGCGATGGTTGTTTCAGCACGTGAAGAAGCTTCAAAAATAGGCACCGATATTCTTAAAAAAGGTGGCAATGCTTTTGATGCGATGGTCGGTACAGAAATGGCGCTTGCTGTGACATATCCTTTTGCCGGTAATCTGGGCGGTGGCGGTTTTATGGTGTATCGTATGGCAAATGGTGAAACGGGAGCATTAGATTATCGCGAGAAAGCTCCACTTGCAGCTACAAAAAATATGTATCTGGATGAGCAGGGAAATCCTGTAGATTCCTTAAGTCGGGAAGGCGCTCTTGCTGTAGGAGTTCCCGGGACAATTGCAGGGATTTTTGCCGCTCATGAAAAACTAGGATCGATGTCTATAGACAGTATTCTACAACCGGTAATTGAATTGGCTTACAGAGGTTATGCGATTACCGAAAATCAACAACAAAGATTAGAAAATTATGCCGAAATCTTTAATAAAGTAAACGGAAAGGATATTATGTATTCTGGCGATTTCGGTGCAAGTGATACTATTAAAAATCCACAACTGGCAAAAACGCTGGAGCGGATTGTCAAAAATGGAAAAAGTGAGTTTTATGGTGGAGAAACCGGGCAAAAAATGGTCGATTTCATAAATGCTCATGGCGGTATTATGACTGTTGAAGATTTACAGGTTTATGAAGCCCAGTGGCGAAAACCGATAGTTTTTGATTATAAAGGTCTGCGCATAATCAGCATGTCGCCTCCCTCAAGTGGCGGAATTTGTCTTGCCGAAATTATGAAAATGATAGAACCTTATGATCTGGCTTCTTTTGGTCATAATTCACAAAAAGCAATTCAGGTGATTACAGAAGCTGAACGTCGCGCATATGCAGATCGTAGTTTTTACTTGGGAGATCCTGATTTTGTTGATATTCCTATAGATAGTCTTACGAGCGATGCGTATTCTAAAAGAAGAATGGCAGGCTTTAGTTTTGATAAAGCAACACCTTCAGATTCTATTGATCATGGCAATATTCCCGGTTATGAAAGTATGGAAACAACCCACTACTCTATCGTAGATCAATTTGGTAATTCGCTGGCGGTA
>JBALXG010000631.1:0-1779 GCA_036961055.1 Leeuwenhoekiella sp.
GTAGAAAGCACATGAAGAATATTCGCAATTTTTGTATTATAGCTCATATCGATCACGGTAAAAGTACCTTAGCAGACAGATTGCTTGATTCCACCGGCTCTGTTACGGCTCGTGAGAAGCAAAACCAGTTATTAGATAATATGGATCTAGAGCGTGAGAGAGGTATCACCATTAAATCTCACGCGATACAGATGGATTATACATATAAAGGTGAGCAGTATATTCTTAACCTTATAGATACTCCGGGTCATGTAGATTTTTCATATGAAGTGTCACGTAGTATTGCCGCATGTGAAGGTGCTTTACTAATTGTAGATGCCGCACAAAGTATACAGGCACAAACTATATCAAATCTTTATTTAGCTTTAGAGAATGATCTGGAAATTATCCCTGTGCTAAATAAAATTGATCTCCCAAGTGCAAATCCAGAAGAGGTAACAGACGATATTGTTGATTTACTAGGCTGTAAGGCTTCTGATGTAATACCGGCCAGTGCCAAAACAGGGTTAGGAATAGATGAAATACTTGCGGCTATTATAGAGCGTATTCCTCCTCCTAAAGGTAATCCTGAAGAGTCTTTACAGGCACTAATATTTGACTCGGTTTACAACCCATTTAGAGGTGTTGAGACTTATTTTAGAGTTATAAACGGAAGTATAAAAAAGGGCCAGCAAATTAAATTTATCGCTACAGATAAATCGTACTTCGCAGATGAAGTTGGGACTTTAAAACTCGTTCAGGTTCCCAAGAAAGAAATTATGACTGGTGATGTAGGTTATCTCATCACTGGTATTAAAGATGCGCGAGAAGTTAAAGTAGGCGATACGATTACAGATACTAAAAACCCAACTAAAAACGCGGTTTCAGGCTTTGAAGACGTAAAACCAATGGTTTTTGCCGGTATTTATCCGGTAGATACAGAAGATTATGAAGATCTGCGTTCTTCTATGGAAAAACTTCAGCTTAATGATGCATCACTGGTTTTTATACCCGAAAGTTCTGCTGCACTAGGTTTTGGTTTTAGATGTGGCTTCTTAGGAATGTTACATCTGGAAATTATTCAGGAACGTCTTGAGCGGGAATTTGATATGACGGTAATAACAACTGTGCCCAACGTATCGTATCAGGCCTACACTACAAAGGATCGTGAAACGCCTATTTTAGTTAACAACCCTTCAGATCTACCAGATCCTTCTGGCCTTGATCGTGTAGAAGAGCCTTTTATCAAAGCTTCTATCATTACAAAAGCAGACTATATTGGTCCTGTTATGTCTCTGTGTATTGAAAAACGTGGAGAAATTACCAGTCAAACGTATCTTACTACAGAGCGTGTAGAATTAACTTTTGATATGCCACTTGCCGAAATAGTATTTGACTTTTATGATCGCTTAAAAACGGTTTCAAAAGGATATGCGTCTTTTGATTATTCGCCTATTGGCATGCGTCAATCACATTTAGTGAAGGTTGATTTGCTGCTTAATGGTAATATAGTTGATGCACTTTCTGCATTGCTCCACAGGGATAATGCTTACGACATAGGTAAAAGAATATGTGAAAAGCTAAAGGAATTAATTCCCAGACAGCAGTTTGACATTCCTATTCAGGCAGCGATTGGTGCAAAAATTATTTCAAGAGAAACGGTTAAAGCCTTAAGAAAAGATGTAACCGCAAAATGTTACGGTGGTGATATTTCGCGTAAGCGAAAACTTCTTGAAAAGCAGAAAAAAGGTAAAAAACGCATGCGCCAAGTAGGTAATGTGGAAATACCACAAGAAGCTT
>JBALXG010000632.1:0-541 GCA_036961055.1 Leeuwenhoekiella sp.
TGGTAGTTCGCGCTACCAAAAAGCAAAGATTTACTTTCAGAAAAATGGAAGTTTTGAATCTTCTATTCCGCAAAATATAGCTCAGGATTCACTAGCTGAAGAAACATCATCATCTATAGCCGATTTTAATAATGATGGCATCCAGGATATTCTTGTTGCCTCCGGTGGCGGGGAATCTGTTGGGAAAAGTGAACTACTTCTGGACCGTTTGTATTTAGGCGAGAAAGACGGCAGTTTTAAAAGAGATAGTCTATTGACTAAAACATATGGGAATGCTTCAGTTATTCGCCCTGCAGACTACGATAATGATGGCGACTTAGACGTTTTTATAGGTGTAGACGCCATTAATTATAATTACGGAGCAATGCCGAAATCATTTTTATTACAGAATAATAACGGGAAATTCACAATAGTTCAGGAAGATCTCACTAGCAAATTAGGCATGATTACAGATGCCGTTTGGGATGATTTTGACAAAGACGGAGATCTCGATCTTATCACTGTGGGAGAATGGACGGCACCAAAATTTCTTCAGAATAAC
>JBALXG010000632.1:551-1771 GCA_036961055.1 Leeuwenhoekiella sp.
GCCAACTTGCTTTCTGAAAAACTAAACGGAATGTGGCAAACTATTTTACCGTTTGATATTGATGCAGATGGAGATACTGATTACATTCTGGGCAACTGGGGACTAAATACAAAATTGAACGCTTCCGCGGAAAATCCGCTGGTGCTGTATTATGATGATTTTGACAAAAACGGAATTACAGAAACCTTAATCGCTAAAGAAAAAAACGGAAAATACTATTTTCTGTATGGCTTAGATGAACTCGCCAGCCAACTTAATTTTTTAAAGAAAAAATTTACTACCTATAAAGATTTTGCCGGGAAAGATGTTAAGGAAGTTATGGGCAAAGAAATGCTTGATAAGGCCACAAAACTCGAAATTCACACAATGGCTTCCGGATATTTGCAGAATGATAATGGTGTTTTCCATTTTAAAAAATTCGATTCTCAATTACAACTATCACCACTACGCAGCTTATTAGCTTTCGACTTTAATAATGATGGAAAAGAAGAGCTCTTATTAGGCGGTAATTATTTTGGCATCACTCCATATCACGGTAAATTTGATGCTTTCGCAGGAGCGATAATGACAAATTCCGGGGAAATTATAGACGCCAATACAATAGGTCTCAATTTCGCCCAAAAAGCAGTAAAAAACCTCTCAATAATAAAAATTCTGCAGCAACCTTATCTGTTAGCAACATTCAATAACGATAGTGCAGAATTGTATAAACTTAATTTCTAATGAAAACCAGATTTATTTTACTTCTCGTTTTTTCGGCTTCTATTTTCTCTTGTAGTAAGCAACCTAAAACAATTACTATCACTGCAGAAGATTATCACAAAGCGATTGACAATGTAACAGCGATACAGGTACACGATATTTTTTCGCCTCCGGTGGCCGCTCGTATCTTTTCATACTCCAGCATAGCTGCATATGAGACCATACAGGAGAACAACGAGAATTATCAATCTCTGGCAGGGCAATTAAGAGAACTTACAGCCACGCCACCTCCAGATGACACAACCGCATTAAATTACAGAGTGGCTGCACTGGTCGCCTTTTATGACATCGCAAAACAACTTATTTTTTCTGAAGATCAAATAACGACCTACCGCGATAGTCTTTACACAATGTGGGAAAATGAAAATGCGACTAGTTTTACTAATTCTAAAAATTACGGACTTAAAGTCGCGCAGCATATACGCACATGGATGGCAAAAGATATGTATGCTGAGACG
>JBALXG010000633.1:0-1766 GCA_036961055.1 Leeuwenhoekiella sp.
CATTCATAAATCGATCCATATACTCATAAGAAGAGCCTTCTGGCGCAGTAACATTTACACGCACGAGGCTTCTGTCATCATATGGTGCCGTTTCCTTTTTAAGAAGACTATAAAACAGACCTATGAATCCCAGACATACAAAAAGAATAGGAAAACTTAACCATTTTCTTTTCATAAAACTTCCCAGCGATCTTGCGTATGATGCATTCATTCTAAGGAAATACTTTTCAGTAAAAACGTAAAATCTAGATCTTTTTTGTTCGCCTGATTTTATCAAATATGCATTAAGCATAGGCGTTAAAGTAAGCGATACAAAAGCTGAAATCAATACCGCAGCGCCAATTACGACACCAAATTCCCTGAATAATCTTCCTACAAATCCTTCCAGAAAAATAACCGGTAAAAAAACCGCTGCCAAGGTGATAGAAATTGAGATAACAGCAAAGAAAATCTCGTTAGATCCTTTAATGGCTGCTTCAATGGGAGACATTCCTTCTTCTACCTTTTTATAAATATTTTCAGTTACTACAATACCATCATCAACCACGAGTCCTGTTGCCAGAACGATCGCAAGCAGCGTAAGCACGTTTATAGAAAAACCACAAGCCCACATGACAAAAAAAGTGGCAATCAAGGAAACAGGAATATCAATTAATGGGCGTAATGCCATAGACCAGTCTCTGAAGAAAAGAAATATAACTAAAATCACCAGGATGATTGATATAAGAATCGTCTCCCCTACTTCTGTTACCGCCTTTTTTACAAAAACAGTATCATCTTTTGCAATATTTAACTGGAAATCACCAGGCAAATCTTTTTTTAACTGGTCGTATTGCTTGTAGAAAGCTTCGGCAATATCCAGATAATTTGTTCCCGGTTGTGGTATTACGGCAAGAGCGACCATTTGCCGACCAGAATCGCTCAATTTGGTTTCCATATTTTCGGCTTCCAAAGAGGCCTGCCCTATATCGCTTAAGCGCACAACTTTCTCATCATCTGCGCGAATGATAATATTATTAAATTCTTCTTCTGTAGAAAGGTTTCCTATAGTTTTAACCGTAAGCTCTGTATTAGCACCGGTAAGTTTTCCTGACGGAAGCTCAACATTTTGAGAAGATAATGCGTTGCGCACATCTGCAACCGTAAAACCATAGGAATTCAGTTTTACAGGATCAATCCAGAGTCGCATTGCATATCTGCGCTGTCCCCAGATTTGTACACTACTTACACCGGGAATGGTTTGCAGGCGTTGAGCGATTACATTTTCAGCATAATCTGAAAGTTCAATTACATTTTTATTAGCACTCTCAAGCGTCATTGACATGATACTCTGAGAATCTGCATCTGCCTTAGAGACAACCGGTGGCGCATCTATATCGTCAGGAAGACTGCGCACCGCTTGCGACACTTTATCCCGCACATCGTTGGCCGCTTCTTCTAAATTTTTATCAAGATTAAACTCAATATTTATATTGCTTGAACCCTGATTACTTGATGATGTAATATTCCTGATCCCGTCAATAGAGTTTATCGCCTTTTCAAGAGGTTCTGTAATCTGAGATTCAATAATGTCAGAATTTGCTCCGGAATAATTTGTGCTTACTGAAATCTGCGCAGGATCAATAGAAGGAAATTCCCGCACTCCCAGATAGGTGTATCCTATAATCCCAAAAAGAATGATTGTAACGTTCATTACAATCGTAAGTACGGGACGTTTTATGCTTATGGTAGATAAACTCATAAAAGTAATTGTTTATTCCGCCAGA
>JBALXG010000634.1:0-1764 GCA_036961055.1 Leeuwenhoekiella sp.
GCTTCAGAATCGTTTTAAAATAATGAATTAACTGTTTTTGACACAATTATTTGTGAACACAAAGTTGCATAAAATCGATGACAAATTGAAGAAATACTTGGTTAACCTGATTATTAAGGTTAATGCCTTGCTTTATTGAGTTAATCAATAGATTATGAGAAGGATCAATATTTTGTGTAAAAATCATACAGTTATAACAGTATCTTTTAAAATCTGTGAAAAAACCCAATATTTTATGATTGTCTTTAAGATTTTTTTCACATTTTAGCAATGTTAATATCAAAAATCATAATATATAATGAAGAAAAATCTAACTCAACACTTTGCAACCCTTACATTTGGGGGCTTATTACTGATTACCGCTTGTAGTCCAGACTCAGGAGTAGAAAATCTAAATGAAATAAACAGTTTTGAAACTCTTGATTTAAAGGCGGAGACAAATTCTATTAAAATTGATACTGTCATTCCATCTCTTGATGGTTATATTTTTAATGATGTACCCTTTAAGCTGGCAAATGCAGTAGAGCCCAGTGCTTGTTCACCCACAGCTTTTGATGACGTAATTGACGCCTCAATTAATAGCAATCTTGATTACTATGGCAGTTTGTATTACAGCACCTATTCAGCCATTAATCAGATATATAGCATTATAAATGATGATAAGCAATATTTTGGTGCAGATGGCGAATACACAAATTATGTAGCTAAGCGAAAAAGAGAACTGGAAAAGTTCTGGAATATGGAAGGGCTCATAACATTGCATGGCCAGCACAACAGCACTTTAAACGACATAGATAAAATCGCAGAAGCATATATGGCTGCAGGATTTACTGAAAGTGACGCGTATGCAAACGCAAACGCTTTTATCGAAATTAACCAGATAAGTACATTTCTAATTGAAAGTCCGCTACTATCTTTTGACGGTTTTGCATCATCCAGCAATCTTATAGTTATAGGTGACGGTATTGTAGAACTTGCCTCTAAGGCTGGTGTAGAAGATAAAATTGTGTGGTCTGGAATTCTTGCTCACGAGTGGGCGCACCAGATACAATTTGACAATATGCAGGAGTGGTATCCTAATGGAGCAGCAGATAATGCTCCCGAAGACACCAGAACCACAGAACTTGAAGCAGATTTTTTTGCCGCATATTACATGACACATAAAAGAGGAGCGACTTACAACTGGAAAAGAGTTCAGGACTTTTTAGAACTTTATTTCAACATAGGTGATTGTAGTTTTACAAGCGCAGGCCATCACGGTACTCCAGCACAGCGTATGCGCTCTGCTGAAGCCGGTTATGAATTGGCAAGCAGCACCTTTCCTAGAGGGAAAATATTAAGTGCAGATGAAGTGCATGAATTATTTTTAGCAAGCCTAGATTCTATTGTTTCAGGACAATAAATTTTTGATTCTGAATATTATTTAAACAAAAGAGCCGGCAAAACCGGCTCTTTTTATATGAAAATCGGGTAAAACTAGCTGTTTTTTGACTGAAATTTTAATTTTTCAGAGCGCCCTTTCTTAAAAATCTTGTTACTGTTAGGAATCCCTTTTCGTAATTCTTTTTGCTCTTCTTCACTTAAATGAATAATCTCCTGACATTCTACAGAACAGCAATCATCTAATTTTGCAGCACATTCTTCACATTGCAAAAATAACAAATGACAAGCCTCATTGGCACAATTTACATGTGTATCGCAGGGCTTCCCGCATTGATGGCAACTAGAAATTATTTCATCTGTAATACGCTCGCCGCGACGGTG
>JBALXG010000635.1:0-1764 GCA_036961055.1 Leeuwenhoekiella sp.
AGATTTAAACAACCAGATGCCATACCGCCTGACAATTGTCGTCCCTGTATATAATGAAGCAGAAAATCTTCCTCGTGTGGAAGAAGCATTTATAGCCTATTTTAAAGTCGCTTCCGCAAAAGCAAAAGTTCTTTTTGTAAATGACGGTTCTAAAGATGAAAGTCAGCAGATTATTGAAAAAATTTGTCTAAACAATCCAGATTTCGACTTTATTTCATTTGATAAAAATTACGGACTAAGCGCTGCGATTAAAGCGGGTTTTGACTACACAAAAACTGAGCTTGTAGGTTATATAGACAGCGATTTACAAACAACACCGCAGGATTTTAATTTATTGCTTAATCATATTGGCGAGTACGATCTTGTGACTGGCTGGCGTGCAGAACGTAAAGATGATTTTGTAAAAAATATGTCCAGCACAGTCGCTAATAATATACGTCGCGCGTTTACGAACGATGGGATGGATGATACCGGCTGCCCGCTAAAAATAATCAAAACAGATTTTGCACAGCGTATTCCCATGTTTAGAGGTTTGCATAGGTTTTTGCCAGCAATGATCCTTTTACAAAATGGGAAGGTTTTACAGGTGCCTGTAAAGCATTTTCCACGTATCGCCGGTGAAGCAAACTTTGGTGTGTGGAACAGACTTGCAGGACCGTTGATGGATTGTTTTGCATATCTCTGGATGAAAAATAAATACATAAATTATAACGTAGCCCGCCGATCTGATGGATAGTAGCTGGTGGGTTTACATTGTGGGTTTTCTGGCGCAACTTATGTTTTCAGGCCGTTTGATCATGCAATGGCTGCTTTCTGAAAAGCATCAAAAAGTTCTTACTCCCTCAACATTCTGGTGGCTTAGTCTTGCCGGTTCTTTTTTGCTGTTTGTGTACGGTTATTTACGGGAAGATTTTGCAATAATGCTGGGTCAAACACTTACTTATTTTATCTATATACGCAATTTACAATTACAGGGACAATGGCTAAAAGCGCCTGTTTATGTGCGCTGGTTACTCTGGGTTTTTCCCGTTCTTTTAGTGATTTATTCCTATAATAACGGGCTTTATGACATGGATAAGCTTTTTAATAATGCCGAAATTCCCTTGTGGTTATTAGTTTTAGGAAGCATCGCGCAGGTTATTTTTACGCTGCGGTTTATTTACCAGTGGCTTTATTCTGAAAAACATAAAAAATCGTCGTTACCGCTGGGTTTCTGGCTCTTAAGTTTAATAGGCGGCCTGCTTATATTAGTTTATGCGGTGCTGCGTCGCGATCCTGTACTTTTTATAGGGCATCTTATGGGAGTTTTTATTTATTTTAGAAATATGAAACTTTCCTTTGCTATAGAAAAGCCATGAGTATTCCTGCAAAATATCATATTCCGCTGCTGATTTTAGTGTGTTTATGCCTGTTTTTTCCCCATCTTGACCTACTTTATGCAAATATAATGGAAGCCCGTAATTTTAATACGGCTCGTGAAATGCTGCATTATAATAATTGGATTTTTACTACGATGAATGGTGAGCCGCGTTATGAAAAGCCACCATTACCTACCTGGCTTGCTGCTTTTTCAGGAGCGATTTTTGGCATTACTAAAATCTGGGCGCTGCGTTTACCTTCGGCTATAATTTCAACATTAATGACCGTAAGTTTATATAAACTGGGCGTACGGTTTCTTAATAATAAAGAACAATCTTTTAATGCCAGTCTTATTCTGGCGACTTCGTTTTATATACTTTTTTCAGGCCGAAACGGTACCTGGGA
>JBALXG010000636.1:0-1757 GCA_036961055.1 Leeuwenhoekiella sp.
CCGGAAGCCTGTAAAAGTCCTTCTTTTAAAGCACCAGCCTTAAAACCGGTACGGTCAATTCTTATTATATGTTTGATATTTAAACCTTGCTCCTGGAGTTGAGCGATTTTTTTTGCTGTTGCATTTATTGATTCATCTGTAGAATCATCGAGCACCTGTATTTCAAGTTTATCTTTTGGGTAATCGAGCAGCGCAATATTATCAATAAGCCGTTGCGCAACGTACATTTCATTATATAAAGGAAGTTGTACGGTAACTAACGGAATTTGATCATTATCATCAAAATCAAATTTTTCTGAAAAATCAGCTTGTCTTTTTGATTTGAAATAATTTAAAAGAAGACTCAATTGGGCCAGACTGTAAATGAAAATCAGCGCCAGGGCAATGGTATAAATTATGACAATAACTGTTTGCATTATTTAAAAGTGTACTTAAAAATCCAACCCAGAATTTTCACACCTGCAAAGATAGCACCTTTCACAGTTCCAGAAACTTTTGAGACGCCAATGCGGTTGCGGTACTTTACGGGCACTTCTACATACGTAAAATGCTGACGCAAAGATTTTAATTGCATTTCAACCGTCCAGCCATAGGTTTTATCTTCCATATTGAGGGCAAGCAATTTATCATATTTAATTGCTCTAAAAGGACCTAAATCTGTAAAACGTGAGTCAAATAACCATTTCATTAAGGTAGTTGCCAGTTTATTTCCAAATCGCTGTGGGAACGTCATGCTTCCAGGTTCTCTTGACTCTTTAACGCGGGCGCCTATTACCAGATCAATATCATCATTTATAATGGGAGCAACTATTTTATCTAAATCTTCAGGATAATCGCTGTAATCACCATCCAGAAAAACTATAATGTCTGGTTTTTGTGACTGCGAAGCGATATAACCCATTCCTTTTAAACACGCATAACCATAACCAGGTCTGTTTTCTTTTAAAACAATTGCTCCTGCTGCTTTAGCATTAGCTTCTGTAGCATCTGTAGAATTATTGCTTACTACAATAATCTCATTAACGATATCAGGGATTTCTTTAATTACCAGACCAATTGAATCCTGTTCATTAAAAGCAGGAATGATAACCTTAATAGTATAGCCCATCTGGGGATTTATAACTTTTGTGAGCGCAAAAATAGCATTACCCGCTCATGTAGAACTGGTAATTAATAAAACCTTAGACGTTTCATTTGCTTAAAGCTGACAATTTGAATCTTAAAGAGAAATAGTTTAGAAAAGAAGTTGAAGATTTCCGGGATTTGAAATAAATACCAAATTTGCCAATAGTAAAATAAGATCATAATGCCAGCCATATCCTTTTTCTGCATAAAAGCCGGTTTTCCAGACAAAGATCTTTTTGTATATCGCGCCCAGCATCGTGCAGATTAAAAGAGAAGCGCCTATCTGAATATAAATCCCACCTGCTACAGAAATAGCTCCTGCAACCTCGGCGATTCCCAGAATTACCGTTATTGAAGGAGGCATACCAATACTTTTTCCTCGTTCTTCGGGTTTTTGAATATGACCCATTCCGCTTGAGAAGAATACGATAGCTACAATGATACGAAGCGCCAGAATTGCATAATCAAAAAGAGAAGATAGGTCAAAAAGCATAAAAGGAAGAGTTAGTTCTTTTAAATTTAGTTCTTTACCAATGTTCAATTCTGGAAAAGACAAACTTTTGTATAAGATTAACTATTAGGTCCTTCGACAAGCTCAGCAGGACATCGTAGCTTTAAGTTGTATGCTATTT
>JBALXG010000637.1:0-379 GCA_036961055.1 Leeuwenhoekiella sp.
AATAAAATCGATCTCAACATATTGATGATTAAGCAAAATACGTATGAGTTCGCCAGCCGTATATCCCGCTCCACCTATAATTCCTGCTTTGATCATTTCTCAGCGTTTACGTGGTTATAGATTTTATTCTGATTTCCCAGAATTTTTATAAATCCTTTAGCGTCATCTGCTGTCCAGCCTTTGTGCATTTCGCCATAAGCACCAAAAGATGCATTCATAAGATCATTATCAGATTTTATTCCTTCTAAAGTAAATCTATAAGGATTAAGCGTCACATAAACATCACCGTTCACATTTGCTTGGCTATCGCTTAAAAAAGCTTCCATATTGCGCATCACAGGATCAAGATATTGCCCTTCGTGTAAATGCATCCCGTACC
>JBALXG010000637.1:389-1746 GCA_036961055.1 Leeuwenhoekiella sp.
GTGCGCTTTTATAATGATAATAGGAGCTGCGGCTTCAAAACCTACACGCCCTTTTATACCAATTATCGTATCACCCACATGAATATCACGACCAATACCAAATTGTGAAGCAAGTTCTTGCAGGATCTCGATATTTTTTACTGGTGTATTTTCTTTGCCGTTAACAGCAGTAAGTTCGCCTTTAGTAAATGTGAGTACAACCTGTTCCTTTTCGTGCTTTTGCACTTGAGAAGGATACGCTTCTTCCGGAAGACCTTTGTGTGAAGTCAGTGTTTCACTTCCGCCTACGCTGGTTCCCCAAAGTCCTCGGTTTACAGAATACTTAGCTTTTTCCCAGGCCATTTCTACGCCTTGACTTTTTAGATATTCAATTTCCGCTTCACGCGAAAGTTTTAAATCTCTAATAGGAGTGATAATCTCAATTTCAGGAGCAAGCGTTTGAAAGATCATATCAAAACGTACCTGATCGTTACCGGCGCCTGTGCTACCATGAGCAACATATTTTGCACCAATAGATTTGGCATAATTGATTATCTCAACCGCCTGAATTATACGCTCTGCACTTACCGAAAGCGGATATGTATTGTTTTTTAAAACATTCCCGTAGATAAGATATTTTACAACCTTGTTGTAAAAAGTATCTACTGCCTGAACGTTTTTATAGCTTTTTGCACCGATTTTTAGTGCTTTTTGCTCGATTTCGTCAATTTCTTCTTGTGAAAATCCGCCAGTGTTAATACTTACGGCATGTACTTCAAAACCTTTTTCTTTAGATAAATATTTGGCACAGTAAGAAGTATCTAAACCACCACTGTATGCCAGAACAAGTTTATTCATGAGTTTTTACTTTTTCTTTTTTAAGAAACAAGGTTTCTTTTATACTTTTTAATCGCGTAAAATTTTTGCTGTTGACTTTACTTTCTTGCTCAGCCTTTAATTTTTCTTTTGCGGGATCATATAACATACCGGTACACAAACACATTTTTTGCTCCGTACGTTGAAGAATGTCGTAGTTACGACAAGTCTGGCAACCCTTCCAGAAAGTAGGATCATCTGTAAGTTCTGAAAAAGTAACAGGACGGTAACCCAGATCTGAGTTGATCTTCATCACAGCCAGACCAGTTGTTATACCGAAGATTTTTGCGTCCGGATATTTTTTTCGCGAATGCTCAAAAATCACTTTTTTAATGTCTTTTGCCAGCCCCCGACTTCTGTAATCAGGATGAACAATAAGCCCTGAATTTGCCACAAATTTACCGTGACCCCAAGCCTCAATGTAGCAGAAGCCTGCAAATTTATCGCCATCTAAAGCAATGATCGCGTTTCCGTTTTCCATCTTAGTGATGACGTATTCAGG
>JBALXG010000638.1:0-1743 GCA_036961055.1 Leeuwenhoekiella sp.
ACTAATTATGGAAACCTCAGCCACACCCAACAAAGAATGGGGAATTAAAAATCAATGGATTTCTGAAGTAAAAAAATAAGGAAATAACTTACCGATTTTGATATCATTTTACCTGATTTTTAATAGAAATCCGGCGATAAAAATCGGGAAGAAAAGGCTTAAAAATGGCTTATTTCAGCTTAAAATCGAGATAAAAACTGGTTAAATCGCCAGAATCCCGGCGAATTCTTTCAGATTAATTTCAGACAGTTTTGCCTGAAATTTGGCGTTATTAAACCTTGCAATAGCGTTTATGTAATTAAGCTGCGCCGTCCTGAATTCAATAGTAGGAATTGTACCAATCCTGAATTTTTCCATTGTGATTTCAAGATTTTCCTTAGCTATAGCCTCATTTTTCTTTTCCAACTCTATCAAACTAATGTTTGTAAGATAGGTTTGATACGCTGTGCCTAACTGCGCTTCTATAGCCTTCATTTGCTGCTCTACTACTATCTGTGCATTAGATATTTGAATATGTGCAATCTTTTCATTTCGCCTTTGGGCAAAACCATCAAAAATATTCAGCGAGGCGCTAAAACCATAATTCCAGCCCTGTGCTGAAGCTTTAGTTGTAAAACCCAGAGAAGATTCAGAATTACTAAAATTATAACCTGTGCTGGCGATAAGTGTGGGATAACGGTCACCTTTTATCTGTTTCAGTTCAAGTTCTGCAACACGCTTAGCGATAACCTGTGCCTGAAGTTCAGGATTTTGTTCCTTTGCCATTTCTTCAAGTGCAGGTAAAAAAAGCTGCTCATCTACTACAATATCTTCCATAACCCTAAAGTCAATTTTAGTATCACGGGCAAGTATTTGATTAAGCTGAATTTTAGTATTGGCAAATAATTCTTTTTGACGCAATAAGGTGGTTTGATCTGTATTAAGATCTACCTGCGCGTTAAGCACTTCAAGTTTTGAAGCTTTGCCTATTTGAAATCTGTTGTCGGCTAAATTTAATCGCTGTTGCGAAATAACCATTGTACTATCAAGAGCAGAAAGCTGCTGCTGTTGCTGTACCAGATCATAATAAGTAACCATCACGTCGCCCACTTTAGTAATTATTGTGAGTTTAAGTTGGGCCGCTCCTAGTTTTTCAAGCTCTTTTAATTGGTCGCGACGGGCAAACATGCGAAAGCCGTCAAAAATCGTCCAGTCCAGATCTACGCCATAATTAAGACTGTTATTTGTTGCGTTGTCAAGTTCTATCACATCACCTGTAGAGCGCGTTTGCGAACTGTTTTGAATGGCATTATTTTTTGTAATTACTGCGCCCACAGTGGGCAACATTCCCGCATTGCCAATAGTTGATTCGTTTTGGTTAATTTTTAACTCATTTGAGGCGATTTTTATCTCATAGTTATTCTCTAACGCAATATCAATCGCTTCTTTAACTGTGAGAAAGTCCTGCGCCTGCGCCTGAAAAGCGAAGAAAAATAATACTAAAATTTTATAAAAAAGATTCAGCTTGTTCATTTTACTCGGTTACCAGATTATCAAATTCAGGACGGTGTTTTTTCTCTCTTGACCACATAAAATAGATTGCAGGAATTATAAAAAGAGTCAAAACAAGAGAAAACATGGTTCCACCTATTATCACAACTCCCATTCCTATTCTACTTGTAGAAGCCGCGCCTAATGCGATAGCAATAGGTAAAGCACCTAAAGCAATGGTTAAACTGGTCATGAGTATAGGTCTTAACCTTG
>JBALXG010000639.1:0-1731 GCA_036961055.1 Leeuwenhoekiella sp.
GGAATGGAATTCATCTTTGATCAGATGGATACCTCAAGAGTTACAGGAAAAACGTATTTGCCTATTTTTATAAATGAGGCAAGTAGTAAAGTCTATGGCGATAACAATTTAAATGTAAAAAAAGAAGATCTTTTAGGGAATAAGAATAGTGGTTTTAGCACAAATCAAACAATTATAGCGTTTGTTAATGAATTGTATAATGAGTTCAATGTTTATGACAACTACCTTAAATTTTTTGATAAGAGTTTTGTAAGTCCGTTATCTACTACGGGCATAAATACATACAATTACGTTCTTGCAGACAGCGCATATATTAAAAATAAATGGTGCTATAATATCATTTACTACCCAAGGCGCAGCAATGAATTGACTTTTAAAGGAGATTTTTGGGTTAATGATACAACCTGGGCAATTAAGGAAATTAATCTGCAGGTCAATAAAAGCGCCAACATTAACTGGGTAAAGGAGATTTATATTGAGCAGGAGTTTGATGTGGTAAGCGATACAACCTTTCTTATAACCAGAGATTATTTCTTGTCAGATTTTTCTATTCGTAAGAAAGAGGAAAGCAAAGGGATGTATGGTAAGCGTACCACGTTATATGATAATTATGTTTTTGATAAAAAGCTTGACGAAAATTTTTATAAGAAGCGTTTAGAAGAATATGACGAATCTATCTATACGCGCGATGATGAATTCTGGGATAATAAGCGACAGGAAGCGTTAAGTAAAGATGAGAAAGGTATTTACCAAATGCTGGATACTTTAAAAACCGTTCCCAAATTTAAAGCACTTTATGATATTGGTTCTGTATTAGTATCAGGATATTATGAATGGGATGCAGCAAATCTGGATATAGGCCCAATTTTTTCAGCTTTAGGATTTAATGATGTAGAAGGAATGCGCTGGCGTTTAGGTGCTCGTACTTATTTTAATCAAAACGATCCTTGGCGTTTAGAGGGATTTGGAGCTTATGGTTTCAAAGATCAGAAGTTTAAATATGGTCTTTCAGGAAAATGGCTTGTAGATAAAAAAAGCCGACTTATTTTTTCCGGTGGTTATCGTCAGGATGTGGAGCAAATTGGTGCGAGTTTAACTTCGTCTACAGATGTTTTAGGTCGTAACCTTGCATCATCATCTCTGGTCACAGTAGGAGCAAACGACAGGCTTACCAGTATTAAGTTAGGTAATTTTGCTATTGAAGCAGAACCTGTAAAAAACCTCGTTATAAGGTCAGATTTCTCGTTACGCACGTTAGAATCTGCTTCACCTACTTTTAGCTTAGATTATTATACTGACGCTTCTCAAACCGAAACGAAATCTGCCGTAAAGCAAACTGAATTTGTGCTAAGCGCTATTTATGAGCCTGGAAAGCACACATCAGGCTATGGAGTTGAGCGATTAACAAGTAATGACTGGTTTCCTACAATTTATGTGGGCTATACAAAAGGCATAGAAAATTTATTTCGAAGTGATTTTGACTATGAAAAGTTACAGGTTTCTTACCGCCAGCCATTGCGTATTGGTGGCGTGGGGACATTTACGTCTACTATTGAAGCAGGTAAAACATTTGGTATTGTGCCTTTAGGCTTACTAAGTGTGCTTCCTGGTAATCAGAATCTGTTTTCTATTTATGGTACATTTCCCCAGCTTAATTATTATGAATTTATAACAGATACATATGCCTCAGTGCATCTTGAACATGATTTTGGCGGAAGGTTATTTTCGCGC
>JBALXG010000063.1:0-10071 GCA_036961055.1 Leeuwenhoekiella sp.
GGCCATTTCTGTAGCACGCTCAACTTCTGCTACAGGTTGTATGCGGTTAATTGCCTTTTGCACGACGGGACTGTAATCCTGCACCCCATAACTTACTCGTCTAAATCCTAAGTCATAAAGGTTTTGTAAATGTTCTCGGGACGTATTGTTAGGATGCCCTTCAAAACTAAAGTCATGATTAGCAGGAAGCGTACCTCGGCGTAGTAAACCCTTAATAAGATGCTCGAGATTTTCCGGACTGAAAAAAGTGGGAGTTCCGCCGCCCAGATGTATTTCTTTAATACGGGGACGCTCGGGTAAAAGTTGCACATAAAGATCCCATTCTTTCAGCAATGCTTGAATGTAGGGTAATTCTACTTCGTGCTTTTTAGTAATACGTTTGTTACAGCCGCAAAAGGTACACATGCTTTCACAAAAGGGAAGATGAATATAAAGACTTATTCCCTGTTTACTATTAGTGTTTACAAAACTTTTAATCAATTCCCTTTTATAAGTAGCAAGAGAAAAGGTATCATTATTCCAATAAGATACGGCGGGATAACTGGTATACCGCGGACCAGAAATATTGTATTTTTCAATTAAAGAAGCGTTCATAGAGACTGAATTTTTTTGATTTCCTACGAAAGTAAAAAGTGATTCTATTTTAAAAAATGACATAAATCATCTTTATAAAAAAAAACCGGTTTCGCAGTAACGAAACCGGCCTTTACCAGGTCGAGGATGGTTTTAGGAATCTCAAACCTGAATAGAGTATATAACTTTTTAGATTAAAATTGCACCTATTATAACCATAAGACTTACCGCCAGACTGGTCAAAAGCAAATTAAACACAACTTGTGGTTTTTGCACAGTAAGTATAGCTGCTGTATGTGACATACTACATACCACAATAGCAAATACAACAGCCATCTGATAAAAAGTGTGCCCATGCATTAATGTGGTCATTACAGCTACACTGCCCAGAGTTGTAGAAGGAACAATACCTAAAGCAGAATAACCTATATAATTATGTGCAAAATCATTTGAAAGTTTTTGATAAAGTGTCATAATGTTGTTTTTAAAAGTACACTACAAACTTACAAGGGTCTCTTGGGTACAACAATGACATTTGTCAGTTAGAGAAATTAAACAAGCCTCAAATAAGCTCCAGAATTAATACCATAACGATTTACATATAAACACAAGCTAAACTATTCTTAACTTGTCAAGATTTGTAAATTTGAGCTATGCAGGAATTCACTAAAAACAGTAATATATTTTCGTTTCTTTCGCAGGCAGTTTCAGAAGGGGTTGTGGTTATAGATCATCAACACATAATCACAGCTACAAATAAAGCGGCTGATGAAATGTTTGGCTTTGATGAAAATGAATTGCTTGGGAAACATCTGGATATCTTAATTCCCAATGAATATCACAAAGTACATGATAAGTATGTCACTAATTTTATGGGCCACAGCGACAAACGACAAATGGGTCATGGACGGCATTTGTTCGGTAGGCGTAAAGACGGTAGTTTATTTCCCGTAGAGGCTGGTCTCAACCCATTTAATATTGATGGAATGACCTATGTAATGGCGCTGGTTATTGACATTACTGTACGTAAAGCTCAAGAGCAAAAAATTCTGGATCTCAATTCCCAACTTGAAAAAAAAATAAGTGAGCGTACCCGTGAGCTTGAAAATACAGTGCATGAACTTCAGGATGAAATGATTTTAAGGCAGGAAGCCGAAGATCGCATGAAAGAATCTCTGCAAAAAGAACGGGACTTAGGAGAGCTTAAGACTAAATTTTTATCGTTAGTTTCTCACGAATTTAAAACCCCACTTACCGGGATGCTTTCTTCTGCAACTCTGGCCGAGCGCTATACTCTTACAGAACAACAGGATAAAAGGGAAAAACATTTAAAGATAATCAAGAACAAAATTAAATATCTTGATAATATACTTAATGATTTCCTCTCGATCGAGCGTTTAGAAACCGGAAAAGTCAATTATAAAATGAATACTTTTCCGCTTAGTAAAGTTATCAATGAGGTTGTTTACGATGCTAATATGCTACTTAAAGCCGGCCAGAAAATAAAATATCCTGAATTTGTTGATGAATATACGCTAACCTTTGATGAAAAAATTCTGGAGCTCGCGTTGACAAACCTCATTAACAACGCCATTAAATATTCTCCAGAAAATACATATATTGATATTACGACCAGACAGGAGGATAATATGCTCATCATCTCAGTAAAAGATCAGGGTATAGGGATACCAGAAGAAGAACAGAAATTTATTTTTAAACGCTACTTCAGGGCAGAAAATGCTCTAACTAATCAGGGGACCGGGATTGGGCTTAACATCGCACAAAGTCATATGACCAATCTGGGCGGCGATATTTTTTTTATCAGTAAAAAAGATCAGGGATCAACCTTTACATTGAAATTACCACTACAACCAAAATAAAATGAAACAACTTTTACTTATAGAAGATGATCTGGTAGTACGTGAAAATACTCAGGAAATTCTCGAATTAAACGAGTATCAGGTAGCCAGCGCATCTAATGGAAGAATAGGTATAGAAATGGCAAAAAAAATAATTCCAGACCTCATTATCTGCGATATTATGATGCCAGAAATTGATGGCTATGGCGTTCTGGAAGCTGTCTCTGCAGATGCCGCAACTTCCCATATTCCGTTTATTTTCCTTTCTGCTAAAACTGAACATAAAGAGATACGCCGGGGGATGGATCTGGGCGCAGACGACTACCTGACTAAACCTTATGAAGAGGAAGATCTAATAAATGCTATAAAAAGCCGCCTTGCAAAAGCAGAAATTCTTACTACAATGCAGGCTTCGCAAACAGTTGCAAAACCAGAAGATGATTTGCGCAATCTAAATGAACTTAAAAACTTTTTTGATGATCAGGGAGAGATTACTAAATTTTCAAAAGGGAATCTTATTTTTAGTGATGGCGATCCTTCAAACAAAATTTATCTGGTGCTAAAGGGTGTCGTGAAAACCTATCGTATGGAAGAAAATGGCAAAGAACTCATAACTGCGCTTTACCAGGCCGATGATTTTATGGGTTTTACTTCTTTTACTGAAAACCAATCCCATCAGGATAGTGCAATGGCTATGGAAAATACCGAGTTAGCCGGAGTATCTAAACAAGACTTGAAGACTATTCTTGAAAGTAATCAAAATGTCACTCTGGAGCTTGTAAGCTTACTAAACCAAAATCTCTCCCAGCTCAAAGACCAACTTATGCAGATGGCCTACAGTTCGGTAAAACGTAAGACAGCCTACACTATAATACAATTTGCCAGAATACTTCAAAAAAATTCTGACGGCACCATTACCATTGGCCGCTTTGACCTTGCTAATGTTGCCGGGATCGCAAAAGAAAGTCTTATACGTACATTGTCTGAATTCCGTAAACAAAACCTTATTGAGATTAAAGGGCGCAATATCAAAATCATTGATCTGCAAGCTCTTGAAAATATGATTTAATATTCCTATTCTGCTTAAAGTGATCTTTATCATTTTTCAGCCATAAGTATGCCCTTACATTTACCGGGAAATGCTTGTGAACTAATGAAGAATATCCTAATTCCTACAGATTTTTCTGAAAACTCGCTCAATGCGATGCGATACGCGATAGGTTTTTTTAATCAGGAAGCGTGTAACTTTTATGTCTTACACGCACTGCCCGTTATGCACAATAGTGTTTCTCAACATAATTATAGCGACACTTTTACATTGATTCCTGATTATCGCATCTCTCAGGAACTCGATCTTCTCATAAAACAGTTAAAAGAATGCACTACAAATGCACAACATAGATTCTTCCCCATTCAAAAAGAACAATTGCTGGTAGAAGCCATAAGAAATCAAGTTGCAGAGAAAGCTATCGATTATATCGTGATGGGAACAAAAGGCATTTCAGGTCTACAGGAAGTAGCGGTAGGAAGTAATACAGGCGAGGTGATTACTAAAGTTAAATGCCCTGTGCTGATGATTCCAGAAAAAGCAAAATTTACACAAGTAAAAGAAATCACGATCCCCACAGATTATTACATGATCTATAATTCTAAAGTGCTAAATACACTTACAGAGATACTCTCTTTACACAAAGCAAAATTACGCATACTAAATGTTCAAAAGCGAGAAATACCACTTAGCACAGTGCAGCAGGAAAATCGAGATTACTTAGATGCACATTTAGACAGTTCTCCACATAGCTTTCATAATATGGTGAATCCTAAAATAGAGATTGCATTACAGGATTTTATTTTAGACTACGAAATTAATCTCATCGCAATGGTTGCTAAAAACCTCAACTTTTTTCAGCGTTTGCTTTTTGAGCCTATGGTAAAACAAATAAGCTATCATACCGAAATCCCGGTTTTAATTCTTCACGAATAATTATTTGTTCTTTTTTCGCGTAAAGCGTAATCAATAGTTTTGACAAGAAATAATTGATAACCTCAAACAAAAAAACAGCTTATTTATACCTAAAATCGTTAAAATAGGATGAAAAACAGCTGGTATAAATTTTAGGAGAACACTTTAAACGAAAAAAATTAAACTAAAAATCGCCACAAATACATCGAAAACCTGGTATTTTCAGCTAAAAAATGGGTCAAAATTGATTGTGAATCTACCCCATTATTTTAAGACCTATCATACCGAATAAAAACCCCAGACTGGCCCCAAGTGCTGGAAGCCAATTATTGTTAATTTTAGACAAAGGTGCAATATCCTGAAATATGAGATAAATAATTCCTCCGCTTGAAAAAAGCATTAAAGCTCCCGTCGCTATAGGTCTATTACTTAGAAAATAATAACCTGTAATTGATGCGAAAATTCCCACTAAACTAAGGAAGAAAAATATGGTCAATCTAATTTTTGAAGAATAGCCTCCTGATCTCATTTCTAAAAAAGCATTAAAAGATTCGGGCAGGTTTTGTATTCCTATATAAAGAGCGAGTAAGAAGCCTAAATTTCTATCTGCGCTAAAAACAGCTCCCAGTGCCATAGCTTCAGGAACATAATCGAGTAACATTGCCATTATCTGAGAAACCGCACCTCCTTTTTTCTCCAGATAGCGGTCTAAAAAGAAAAAAGCGATAGCTCCACCTAAAAAAAATAAGGCCATAGGTCCTACTGATAATACGCTCATTCCCTGAGGGATTAATACCATTGCGACTGCAGCAATGAGAATTCCGCCTCCAAAGGCAATTGAAGTATGAATAATTTGAGCTTTTAACGCTCCTTTTTGCACATGGCTTTCAAAAAAATATGCTATAACACCACCTAAGAATATGGTTATTCCTGATATAAATGCACACAGAATTACTTGAACTATATCTTCCATTTTTTATAATAGAAAAGGTTGTCTAAGAAGTTTAAACAACATCATTTAGACAACCTACTTCTTTATTTAATAATTAATTAACTAGTCAAAATCACCTTTAATGCTTTCTCTTTAGCAGCATTACCAAAGGTTTCATAAGCCTCTATGATTTCATCCAGTTTAAAATGATGTGTTATAAGTTGTTTAGGATCTAGTTTGCCCGATTGTACATTTTTAAATAACATTGGGGTAGTTTCTGTATCTACCAATCTTGTGGTTATTGTAACATTTTGTGACCAAAGGGTTTCTAAATGCAGATCAACTTTTTTACCATGCACACCAATGTTAGCTACGTGACCTCCTGCTGTAACTATTGCTGTACAAATTTCAAACGTAGCAGGAACTCCTACTGCTTCAATCGCTGTATCAACTCCTCTATTTTGAGTAAGTTGCATCACTTTTTCTACTGCTTTACCATCTGCGCTATTAATGGTGTGCGTAGCTCCAAAAGTTTTGGCCACTTCAAGACGATTATCATCCAGATCGATCATAATAATATTTGCCGGACTAAAAAACTGAGCGGTTAATAACGCCGCCATACCTATAGGTCCTGCCCCAACAATCGCGAGAGTATCTCCCGGTTTTACTTCACCTTTTAAAACGCCGCACTCAAATCCTGTGGGTAAAATATCGCTCAACATTACCAGAGCTTCTTCATCTGCCCCTTCAGGAATAGGATACAAGCTATTATCTGCATAGGGAATACGTACATATTCAGCCTGAGTACCGTCTATAAGATTACCTAAAATCCAGCCACCATTCTCACAATGAGAATACATTGCTTTTCTGCAGTATTCACATTTCCCACAAGAAGTGATACAGGAGATCAAAACATGATCTCCTTTTTTAAAGTTGCTTACAGAACTTCCTACTTCTTCAATAATACCTACACCTTCATGACCTATGATACGACCATCTGTTACGGCGGGAACATCTCCTTTCATAATATGAAGATCTGTCCCACAAATTGTGGTTTTACTAATTTTTACAACAGCGTCAGTAGTTTCCTTAATAACAGGTTTGGGTTTTTCTTCCCATGATTTTTTTCCGGGACCATGATAAACAAGTGCTTTCATAATAGTATGTTTTTATTATTTATTAATAGTTTTTAGGGTAATGGTCTTTCTCTTTTTAAGTTGCTTTACCAATTCCTCAATGGTCTTTTTAACTGCCGCTTCATAACTGCTTTTAGTACTTGATGCAAAAATCCTTGGACCGGGAAGACTTAATTCTATAGAACAATTTTTTTCTTCCCTACCGCTTTCATTTTCTTGTTTAAGAATCACGTTTGCACGAATGAGATTTTCATACTTTGTATACAAGCTTTCTAGCCTTTGGGTGACATAAGCAGATATTGAATCGCTGGTCTCTGTTTTTACAAATTGTATTTCAATGGTCATTCTATTTTATTTTGAAGATTTAAGTCAAAGGTATCTGTGATGACGTACCCGTAAAATGATTAATATCACTCTATATTATTGTTGTTGTATCTAAACAGTTTGATCATGCATTGCCAGAATAGGCACTTTCATGGCATGTCCCAAATCTTTTACCAGCGGATTAGAAAAAATACTGTCAAAAAACTTGTGCTTTTTATTGATGAAAGCAATCATTCCGCTTTCCCGGCTTTCCATAAAACAATTCAGACCTGTTTCTAAATCTACTCCGGAAAGTTTGTGAAAGCTATATTCATAACCTTCAAATATCTCTTCCAGCAACTCTTTATAGACTTGTTGCTGTGTGCTAAGCTTATCCTTATCTGTAATGTATAATAAACGTATAGGAGCGTGAGCAATTTTAGAAATTTCGGTAAGGTGCTTAAGCTCTGCATGTTTAAAATGGGTTGTAAATCGAGTAGGAAACACAATCTCACTGGGATAGGTAAACTCACTTTGATTGGGAATGACAAGCACAGGACAGTTACGCACTTTTTCCATAATACTCACCGTGCGACTACCGTATATTAAATTTTGAGAATTCTGCTCTCCTTTTGCTCCCATAATAATCAATTCGATATCCTTTTTCTCAACCTCATCTGTAAGTACCTGCAATAAGGGGCCAAAAACTGAAGCGAAATGAAATGTATGCGCCCAGTTTTTATGTTGGGATTCAACATGACTCTTTACAACAGCGATATTTTTCTGTGAATTTTCTTTTATCGTATTTAAGGCTTTATCATCTGGCTTGGGAATCAGCAAGCTATCTGCATCATAACCGGAAAGGTAATAGGCGTTTACAATGAAAAATTCGCACACCTTATTTTTATATAATTCGGTTGCATAGTCTAGTGCGTTTAACGAATTTTTTGAAAAATCTACTGGAATTAAGATTTTGGGTTTCATCTGATGAAGTTTAATTTTAACCAAATTTAGCCGCACGGGTTAAGATAGAAAATGATAAAAGTCATCCTTAATGTAAACCTGTTCTATTTAAAAAATACACTGCAATAATCCTTACACCTTAAAAAAATAAATTAAACATCTACATATTCTATTAAGATTAGAAATTTTTTATATTTGCCGCCACGAAAGTTTATTTGACATTATAAAATTAACAGACGCTCACAAGTCGCACATAGAATACGTGAGACGCAACAAATAGTGTATCTTACTGGTATTCACACACTAGTTTACTCTGTCTTAATTTTATATAGAATGTTTAATAAGTTGGGTTTTATGCCCGACTTTTTTATTTACCCGGGTGCTGGAATTGGTAGACAGGCATGGTTGAGGGCCATGTGTCCTTAAGGGCGTGTGGGTTCAAGTCCCATTCCGGGTACTAAAAACCCCGTTAATATTACTATTATCGGGGTTTTTTATTCAATTACTGGGTTTGTACAGAGTGAATTTTAACGAAAGCTTCAAAAAACTCACCGTCATCAAACCAGTGCGAGAATGTGACAATATATCTTCCCGAATTTATATTTTTTATCACGTTGTAATCCTCTACTCTAATATGACCTATTTTACCCACAGAATGCACATAAAGATGAATTTTGCTGCTGTAAAACGGAACAATCTTTTTTAATTTGACAGTTACACTTTGGTCTGGAAAGCAATTATTAATTATCTTCAGCTTCCTTCCTTTTTTTTGAACAGCTTTAATTTCGAAATTTTTTGACGTTTTAAAATCTAAATTTTTAATTGTATTCTTCAAATTTGAATCAATAGTCATACTTGCAAATTTTGAAAAGCTAATATACTTCCGCAAGAAATAAATGCTTTACTAAAAGGATTATCTTATTATTATCATTTCCTTAAACGAAAATGTTACCTCCTTATTCAATTAGCACCGCTCTAAGATTTTATTTGTAAATTTTACAAAAATCACCCTCATTAACTACAACAGAGAGCTATCTATATGAAAAACCGTAATTTTCCTGCTTTTTAAATCCTTAAACAATCTATTTATGTTGCCCCAGAAAGGACTTATTTCTCTTGCTGTAGGAGGTTTTGGCATAGGCATGACAGAATTTGTGATGATGGGTATTTTACCTGATGTCGCAAATGATCTTCATATAACCATTCCGCAGGCCGGGCATTTAATTTCGGCATATGCACTAGGGGTAGTTATTGGCGCTCCTGTACTTATAATGCTTGCCGGAAATTTTCCTCCTAAAAAACTTTTATTAGCTTTAATGACGGCTTTTACTGTTTTTAACGCAATGTCAATTTTTGCTCCTTCTTATGAATTAATGCTTTTTACACGGCTTTTATCTGGTCTGCCTCACGGAGCTTATTTTGGTGTGGGCGCTGTTGTCGCAAGCAGATTAGTTCCTAAAAATAAAGCCGCAAGCGCGGTTGCTATTATGCTTAGCGGACTCACATTTGCAAATATTTTTGGTATTCCGCTAGGGACTTACGTAGGTCATAATATCTCCTGGCGCTATACTTTTGTTATGGTTGCAATAATAGGAGTACTGGCAATCATAGCGATATTTTTCTGGATGCCGGCTCTTGAGAAAAATAAAACATCCCGAATGATGGATGATTTAAAAATTTTTACACACATAGAACCGTGGTTAATTTTGGGCATAACTGCTATTGGGACCGGCGGCTTTTTTGCCTGGTATAGTTATATTACTCCTTTACTCACAGATGTAAGCGGGTTTAGTAATACCAGCGTAACTTTTATACTTATGCTTGCAGGTATTGGGATGACATTAGGCAATTTTGCCGGAGGTAAACTTGCAGATAAAGTTTCACCCTTAAAAGCTGCTGCAATTCTTTTAAGTGTTATGTCTGTAGCCTTAATAATTGTAGGATTACTTGCTCCAGTTAAGTGGGCTACTCTTGTTATGGCATTTTTTACCGGTGCAGTTGCTTTTTCTTTAGGCTCTCCTATACAAATGCTTATGATTAAAGCGGCTAAGGGTTCAGAGATGCTTGCCTCTTCAGTTAATCAGGCAGGTTTTAATGTTGGTAATGCTCTGGGAGCGTTTCTTGGCGGTTTACCTATCGCAGCAGGATTAGGTTATACTTCACCTGAATATGTAGGTTCGGCAATGGCTTTTTGCGGAGTCTTAGTTTGTCTAAGTATTATTTTACTGCGAAAGAAAAGAACAAAGAATGCAGAGATGATGGTAACTTCATCATAAACTTCACTTTTTCATCAAAAAACCCCCTTAAAACATAGAAAAATCCGGTCAAAAGCCGGATTTTTCA
>JBALXG010000640.1:0-1727 GCA_036961055.1 Leeuwenhoekiella sp.
CTTCACAAAGTAGTATCTCCAGAGATTATATGCAGTCTCTTCTTGATTATGCAGAGTCTTTTCCTAATTTAATTAATGGAATAGACGATTTTCAGGATTTAGATAAATATAAAGATCCTATACGTGTTTTGCTTGATAATCTCTTTCCGGCAGTTTTAACTAAAAATGAGATTAAGGCTGCATCTGTTCCATTTCACAATACTTTTTTCAATCCTACCCACCGTTTTACAAAAATTCTAAAAAATTCTGGAGAAGATTTTGAATTAAAAATCAGGAATTTAAATGAGGATGTGTATTATGTAATAGCCTGTGTGGTTATTCTTAATACTTATTATAATAAAAATGTAGACTTTTCTAAAACATTATTTTTTGATATTCCTGATGATAAGGGACTGTTACGTCATTACAGAGTTGCTATGAATGCTGATTTTGTTTCTTTTGAACCGAAAGATGCCGCAATAGAAATAACAGATGAAATAGTTAATAAATTGATTCAAAACGTTAATGATATAGAATTGTGGAAATCATACTTTCCGCCTAAAAGCTGGATTTTAAAAGGAATAACTATAATAACGCTCACTGATGTCACTGTTGATGACGCGATTTCTGAATTAAAAACCACGCTTCTATATGGTAATACAATGCACGCCGCTGAAAATTCTAAAAAGTTTGAAGAAATTTTTCAGGCTATTTTTAATATAGCAGATTTAAAACTGGGATTTACTGAATTTAATGAAGAGGAGGGAAGCTTTATGCAGATGGATAAAGAGTTTGCTAAAAGTTATATTCTGGATAATGAAAGTCGGAATGATTGCCGAAACATGATGTGCGAGGGTTCTTATAATTCATTAATTGAAAATAATGATTATTTCTGCATCTCTGATGTAGAACAATACGCAGCAGATACAAAACACGATTTACTGTCTGAAAATTTACTTAATCAAGGTATTAAAAGCTGTATTCTTGCTCCTATTATAAAAGGGAATAAAGTACTTGCAGTCTTAGAATTGGTTTCTCATACTAAAAATCAGCTGCACTCTCTTAATGCAATGAAGTTGGATGATGTAATCCCTTACATTGTTGCTACTGTAGAGCGTAAACGTTTTGAAACTGAAAATAGAATTAAAGCGGTTATACAGAGCGAGTGTACGAGTATACACCCTAGTGTCTTATGGGTTTTTGAAGAAGAGGCCAAAAAGTTTATAGCCAATCAAAATGCTGGTAAGTTTGCTTCCTTTAAGGATATTGCATTTAAGGATGTCTATCCTTTATATGGTCAGATAGATATCGTAGGTTCTTCTGAAGAGCGCAATTCCTCAATACAAAAAGATATTTTAATTCAGCTCAAGCTTGTTGATGGTATTCTTGTAATGGCAATGAAAACTAGGCCGTTATCTATTTATGAACAAGTGAAATTTAGAATAGAAGAATTTATAAGCCAGGTTACCAATGGCTTGAGTGCATCAAGTGAAACTGAGGTTTTTAATTTACTGAGAGACGAAGTTAATCCCCTTCTTAATCATTTAAATACTTCTATACCAGAGTTAAAAAAGGCTATTGATAATTACAAAGCTACCATAAGGACAGATACGGGACTGATTTATGAAAATCGTAAGCATTATGACGAAACAGTTCAGCTGATAAATCAAAAGCTTGCAACGTTTCTAGACCGAAAGCAACAGGAGGCTCAAAAAATTTTCCCGCATTATTTTGAGAGATATAAGACT
>JBALXG010000641.1:0-1715 GCA_036961055.1 Leeuwenhoekiella sp.
GGTAGAAACCCGATATTTTAATGGTATTCTGGTTGCTTTGCTTTCGGCTTTTCTGGCGGCTCTTTTTACACTTGCAAACGGCAAACTGGTTCACAATCATAATCCTACAGTAATTTCATTTTATGAGCTGCTTGCGGGGGCGATTTTTATAACAATTTACCTGATTTTCACCTCAAAATTCCAACCTGATTTTTTTAAACTACCGGCGATGGATTGGGTTTATATACTAATTTTGGCCAGCATTTGTACAGCTTACGCCTTTATCGCTGCAGTAAAGGTGATGAAACATTTAAGTCCATACACCATAATGTTGACCACAAATCTGGAGCCTGTTTATGGAATAATTTTGGCCTTTCTTGTTTTAGGCGATTCAGAGCAAATGAATACAGGCTTTTATTATGGAGCAGCTTTAATACTCGCCACAGTGATTTTAAATGGAATTTTAAAAAATTCACTTAAATTAAAAAGGAAAAAGGCTTTGCAGCGACCGTCTTAAAACCTGTATATTTGTTATCTCAATAAAAACTTCCCCTAAATGGAATATTTAGATTTTGAACTACCTATTAAGGAGCTGGAAGAACAGCTAGATAAGTGTACTGTAATTGGTCAGGAAAGTGACGTAGATGTTACAAATACCTGTAAGCAAATAGAAAAAAAGTTAGCCGAAACCAAGAAAGAGATTTATAAAAATCTAACTGCATGGCAAAGGGTTCAACTTTCAAGACATCCTAATCGTCCCTATACTTTAGATTATATCAACGCTATTTGTGGAGATACATTTCTAGAACTTCATGGTGATCGTAATGTAAAGGATGACAAGGCAATGATAGGTGGTCTGGGTAAAATAGACGACCAGAGTTATATGTTCATAGGACAGCAAAAAGGATATAATACAAAAACACGCCAGTTTAGAAATTTTGGGATGGCAAATCCTGAAGGTTATCGCAAAGCGTTACGCCTGATGAAAAGTGCTGAGAAATTTGGTGTGCCTGTTGTTACATTTATTGATACTCCTGGAGCTTATCCTGGTCTTGAAGCAGAAGAGCGCGGTCAGGGAGAAGCAATCGCACGTAATATTCTTGAAATGACACGTCTTAAAGTGCCCATAATAGTTGTTATCATAGGTGAAGGAGCCAGTGGTGGAGCTTTAGGCATAGGTGTAGGAGATAAAGTTATGATGCTAGTGAACACCTGGTATTCTGTAATCTCGCCAGAATCATGTTCATCAATATTATGGCGCAGCTGGGAATTTAAAGAAATTGCAGCAGATGCACTTAAGCTTACTGCAATTGATATGAAAAAGCAAAAGCTCATTGATCAGATCGTGAAAGAACCATTAGGAGGTGCTCATAGCGACAGAGATGCAACTTTTCAAACGGTCAAAAAAGAGATCGCAATCGCATATTCAGAATTCAAAAACTTATCACCATCTGAATTGGTGAAAAAAAGAATGGAAAAATATTCTGAAATGGGAGTCTTCAAAGGCTAATCGTATTAAACATCACTTGTAGCATAATTCCGAGGTTTTTTGATCTCGGTTTTTTTTATGTTATGAACAAAATAACCTACTTATTCACATGCAATTGTTAACTTGTGGTGAATAAAGCTGACCGCAAAAATTCGCTTTCAGCTTAACAATTTTTTTACATTCGCTCTCATGGAAAAAGTGCAGCCTCAAACCTCATATCGTAATCCACCTAGCCCGGTAATCTCTT
>JBALXG010000642.1:0-1712 GCA_036961055.1 Leeuwenhoekiella sp.
CTTTTTCAAGTTCCGCATTTAGCGATTTGGTTATTTTATCCCCCCAAAAGTCATATAAATCTGCATTTTGACCCGATTTTAATTTGGTTCCCATCTCAAGTCTGTATGGTTGCATAAGATCAAGAGGTCTTAAAACTCCATATAATCCGGAAAGTATGCGCAGAGTGTCCTGAAGCTTATCGAGTTTTTCCGTTGGTAATGTGTATGCATTAACTCCCGTGTACACATCGCCGTCAAATGCGTAAATGGCAGGTCTTGAATTTTCTTTTGTAAATGGAGTTTCAAATGATTTATAGCGCTGATAGTTAAGATCTGCCAACTTATCGCTAATACTCATCAAATCTGAAATCTGAGCTTTAGTTTTGCGTTCTAGCTTTTTGTTAAGCGCTTCGGCTTCTTTTAAAAATTTAGGCTGAGTTGCCCGTGAAGTAGGTAATTTTGACTCATAATCGAGCGATTTTGCCGGCGAAACAACGATTTTCATAAGAGGATTTTCTTTGGCTCAAAAATAAACAATCCTTAATCCTATTATGAACTATTAGTATCAGTTTTTGTCAATAAGCGATAAAATCAATTTATGGCTAAACTGAAGTTTTAGGCGTTTTTACATTGCGTGTGTCACTTTCTATTACCCCATCTCGCAGGCGTATAATTCTGTGAGCATGTTCTGCTATGTCTTCTTCATGAGTTACAAGAATTACTGTATTACCTGCTGCATGAATATCGTCAAATAAAGCCATTATCTCAACCGAAGTTTTAGAATCGAGGTTTCCTGTAGGTTCATCTGCGAGAATGATAGAAGGTTTATTTACTAGTGCACGACCTACCGCAACACGTTGTCTTTGCCCACCAGAAAGCTGATTAGGTTTATGATCCATACGGTCTGCAAGGCCCACATCTTTTAAAACTTCTTCTGCCCGCAGTCTTCTGTCTGTTTTAGAATAACCCGCGTAAACCATAGGCAGGGCAACATTATCAAGAGCAGTTGTTCTGGGCAGTAGGTTAAAGGTTTGAAAAACAAAACCTATTTCCTTATTGCGTATTTCAGCAAGTTCATCATCAACCATGTCACTTACATCGCGACCATTTAAAACGTATGTACCAGAAGTAGGCGTGTCAAGACAACCTAAAAGATTCATAAGTGTAGATTTACCAGAACCTGAAGGCCCCATAAAAGCTACATATTCTCCTTTGTCTATATCGAGATCAATACCTTTAAGGACGCGTACAATCTCATTACCTAAAGGGAAATCACGTTTTATGTCTCTAATCTTGATTAAGCTGCTCATGAATTTTTAAGGTTTTATAGAATTCCGAAATTACAGGATTTCCAGCTATAAGTACTAAATATAGATAAGATGTTACACATTAAAGCCGAATTTTAAAATGCTCTTTTTTCTGCTCTTGTCTGAAGAATACAAATCCTAGCCAGAAACAGTCTACGGTTACCGTAATTTTAGGATGGTTTTTAATTACTTCCCAGGCTTCTGTCATTTCTGAAGACCAATATATGTCGTCAAAAATCCATACAGACTCGTTTGTAACTGTGGGTAGAAGTTTTTCAAAATATAAAAGAGTAGCTTCTTTATTATGATTGCCATCAAAATAAATCAGATTGAATGACTTAGTTTTTAATTGTTCAAGGCTATTTTTAAAATCATCAACTATAACATTGACGTTTTCGAGTTCAAAACTTTTCAGCTGATTTTTAG
>JBALXG010000643.1:0-1708 GCA_036961055.1 Leeuwenhoekiella sp.
GAAACCAGTAAAAAAGCCAGAAAAGGCGCAGATTCTACAAAGGAAGTTACAAACACAACAGCCGGCAGATCGTCTTACCTTTCTGAATCTACCTTAAAAGACGTGACAGATCCGGGAGCAGAAATGGTAGCACGAGTTTTTGAAAAAATCGAAAGTAGCATTTAGAAAAAAACTCTTTACTGAAAACCGTTTAGGAAGTTTGCTTCAATATAAAAGCCTGCTCAAAATGAGCAGGCTTTTCATTTAAATTCTATCAAAAAAACCGCCGAAACAGTTAAAAAATCGTTCTTTTAACTGAAAAATCGGCTATTTATTAAAGATTTTAGACCTTATAATTCTTTAATATCTGTTGTGGTAATCCAGCCTTCTTTACCGTCTGCAATGCGTATGTGCTTCCATTCATCAGTTTCTTCAAGCACACGCACTTTTGTCCCTTCATGTAGTACAAAAGCTTCATCACTTCTAAGGTTAGGCTCACTTTTTACCTGAGCTTCAGCAGACCAGACAATTGCCTGTATATTATTTTTTGCATGTGAAGCAGATTGAAATCCAATAGCCAGGCTAATGATAGCAACTGCCAGCGCTGCAAATGAAACTGTAAATAAAAGTCTTTTTAAACCGCTGCTTACAGTATAATAGTAAAATATAAAGGTAAGTACAAAAGCGAAGATTAAAACGACTGTCATAATCGCCCAACCGTCTGTGGTAAATAAACCTAAGACAGAATTATTCCACTTTTTAAAGGTGTTTTGTGGTAGCGGCGTAATAGCATCAAGCGTCATATTCTGAGCAAATGTGAGATTATTCTTTACATCTTTATCTCCAGGTTTTAACTGAAGCGCTTTCTCATAATAGTACACACTGGGAGCGGTCCTGTTGAGTTTATACTGTGCGTTTGCCAGATTATAATATAATGCAGCCGACTCATAACCGTCTTTAATTACCTTCTCATAATTTGTGACTGCTTCCTGATAACTACCTTTAGCATATTGCTCATTGCCGTCAAGTAATAACTGCTTTGCATCCTGCGCGTAAGCCGCTGTAAAAAACAGGCTTAAAAGGGCTAAAATCGCGTAATTTCTATAATTTATGAATCTTTTCATAGCTGTTTATCTATTTCTGAAATGACTCTTGCAGCTTTCTCATAATCCTGCTGCATTGCCACAATACTGGCAGGTGTGTATCTTGCAAACTCACAACTTTCTAAAAGACTTATAAACTCATTTGTACTTTCGGTTTGTGCACCACGTTGCTCAAGTAAGCTTTTTATACGCTCCTTACTCATATCGCTCGTCTGAATATTAAGTTTAGCTTTAAGGTAATTATGCAGAGATTTTTCTAACGAAAGATAAAATACCTTTTGATCACCCAGATTTCTTTTAGCTTCACCTAAATACTTTCGCGCAAGCTTATCTGCCTTACGCAGGCGATTACCTTTTACATCATTTTTATACGCCCTACGCTTACCACCTATAAATATCGCAAGCGGAATAAGTAATAACGGACCTCCTACTAATGACCAAAAAGTTGTGGAACCAAAAAAGCTATCTTCTGTTATAGAATGAAGTTCTGTGTCTGAATTAATATATTTAAACTGATCTTTTGCGATTACATTTGATTTTGCAACTGCGTTTGAATCTCCTGAATTTGCAGCAACCGCTGGTCCATTTTCAACCTCAATTAAAATCTCATCAGAAGTTATAGTCAT
>JBALXG010000644.1:0-1701 GCA_036961055.1 Leeuwenhoekiella sp.
CTTCAGCGATATCTTATGATTATGAAACCAAAAAACAAGTTACTCAGGACAGCCGCGCATGGATAGCGGGTTTAAGTGATGAAGGTGGAGCAGGTAGCTGGTTGGGCGCAATCATGAAGCAACTTGTAGAACCCAACAAGGCAGAAATTGATAAATTGGAGCAATTTATAGATCATACATTCTGGGGCGAAATTCAGGTTGCTGAAGGAGCTGATAAATATGGTGTTAAGAAAAGTGTTTTTTATTACGAGCCTGATAAAATGCCGGCCGGTACTTATGATAAAGATATTAATTACACCACCTGGGCGGCGTGGAGTAAAGATGGAGCAGATGATCTTGAGCGTTCTTACAACTATCCACACGTGGCTGCCGCGCATTGGGTGATGTACAAACTGGCACGCAATCATGATGGGCTTGTTACTAATCATCCCTGGGATTGGTATTTAAAAAATGCGTATCACACTGCAATTGCTATGACCGAAAAAGCGCCGTATTATGCGCAATTTGGACAAATGGAAGGAACTGTATTTCTTTTGATTCTTCAGGATTTAAAAAATGAAGGTTTAACTGAAATGGCAAACGATCTAGAAGCTAAAATGAAATTACGTGCAGATCACTGGCGCTCGCTTAATTACCCATTTGGAAGTGAAATGCCTTGGGATTCTACAGGACAGGAAGAGGTTTTTATGTGGTCAGATTATTTTGGGTATGATGAGAAAGCGCAGATTACCTTAAACGCGATTCTTGCCTATATGCCCACGATGCCGCACTGGGCGTATAATGGTAACGCGCGGCGTTACTGGGATTTTCTATATGGCGGAAAGTTGTCACGTGTAGAACGCCAAATACATCATTACGGCTCAGGGCTGAATGCGATTCCGGTTTTAAAAGCGTATCGTGATAACCCCGATTTTCACCTATTAAAAGTAGGTTATGGCGGACTTCTGGGCGCTATTTCAAATATTACTGAAGACGGTTTTGGACCGTCTGCTTTTCATAGTTTTCCGTCTACATTGAGGATAGATTATTTGTCTGGGGATTATGGTTCCGGGTTTTTTGGGTATGCTGTGAACTCAGCGACTTATATTACTAAAAATGAGGATTTAGGTTGGTTGGCTTTTGGTGCAAACCTAAAAGAACAAAAAGACTGGATCAGCGTAGAACTTACGACTGCGGCTAAGAATAAAATTTATCTCACACCTGAAAAACTCTGGATCACACTTGATGCCGGGACTTTTAAAACAGTAACATATAATGAGAAAACGCATGAAGTAAAACTTATCCTGAACCCTAAAGATGAGTTTACTGTCTATGCTTATTTAAGGATAAACAATGATAAAAAACTTCCTTTCGCAAAAGAACGCGGAGCTTACAAAATACCACTTTCTGATACCGAAATTAGTGTAACTATTAAATGAATTGGTTTTTTGAAATCCGATAAAACGGATTGAACTTCCTGAAAACTTTCGATTTACCAATCCAAACCTTTGCATAAAAAGCGAGATGAACTTCTAAAATACAATTTTTTCTGATGGATCGGCCTATTATAGCCTGTGCAGTTATAGAAGGCTGGTCGGTCTGGATGATGACATCGGCAGTTTCAATTGCCAAATCACTTCCTAAACCGCCCATTGCTATACCAACATCGCTTGCAACAAGTACAGGAGCATCGTTTATGCCGTCACCTATAAGGGCCACTGT
>JBALXG010000645.1:0-1695 GCA_036961055.1 Leeuwenhoekiella sp.
GTTGATATCGCAATAGGAGCCGCTGCTGTTGCAGATTATAAACCAGTTGTCATCGCTCAACAAAAGATTAAGAAAAAAACGGGTAATTATACAATTGAGTTAGAACCTACAGAAGATATTCTCGCCTACATGGGCAAAAATAAAAAAGAGCAATTCTTAGTAGGTTTTGCACTTGAGACAGAGAACGAAATAGAAAATGCCACAGCAAAACTTGAAAGAAAAAATCTGGATTTAATAGTTCTTAATTCTCTAAATGACGAAGGGGCTGGTTTTAAAACCAGTACAAATAAGGTTACCTTCATCACACGAAATAAAGAAGTAAAACCTAACGACATCAAGTCAAAAGAAGCGGTAGCTATAGATATTTTTAATGAAATTAGAAATGCAATTCATGTATAGATTTATATTTTTTGTACTAACGGTGTTTACAATAAGTTCTGGTATTTATGCCCAGGAGCTTAATTGTTCTGTAGAGATTAATGCAGAACAAACGGGACAGAGTAATCTACAGGTTTTTAAAACATTGAAAACTGAAGTGCAGGAATTCCTTAATAATACAACCTGGACAGATGTAAATTACAAACAGCAGGAACGTATTGATTGTAGTGTATCTATAATTATTTCAGCAATAGATTCAGATTATTTTACGGCAAGTATTCAGGTGCAATCTGCTCGTCCTATTTTTAATTCAACATATAATACATCTGTCTTCAGTTTTAATGACAGACAATTTAATTTTAGATATACAGAATTTCAACCGCTCAATTATAATCCTAATAGCTTTGATTCAAATCTTATATCAACACTAGCTTTTTACGCATACACTATTATTGGTATGGATGCAGATACGTATGAGCGTGATAGTGGTCTTCCTTATTTTGAAGAAGCTAAACGTATTGTAAATACGGCTCAAACAAGTGGGAGTGAGGGCTGGAATGCTCAAAGTGGTACGCAAAGCAGATTTAGACTCAATGAAGATTTGCTTTCGCCCAATTTTAAAGATTTTTCAGAAATTTTATATGCATATCACCGTAACGGACTTGATTATATGGCAAATAATACTAAAGAAGCTAAGCAATCTGTTGCGGTTACCTTAGAATTGTTTAATCAGATGTACAACAATAGACCGAATAATTTTTTAACAAGGGTGTTCTTTGATGCAAAAGCACAGGAGGTTGCTAAAATGTTTTCTGGTGGGCCACAGGTCAATATCTCAAGCCTGGTAACTACTTTAAACAAAGTAGCGCCTACGAAAGCAAATTACTGGAAAGACATCAAATTTTAACCTTACCGATTTTCTTTGAAATAACAAGAAATGTCTCCTATATTTACCTATAATTAAAAACAGCCGGCAAGCCTTGCTTACAAGTCTACACATTAAAAATTATGCGCTAATCGAGGAAGTAAAACTTCCTTTTGATTCTGGTTTTACCGTTATTACCGGTGAGACCGGTGCGGGGAAATCTATTTTGTTAGGTGCTTTGGGTTTAATTCTTGGTAAAAGGGCAGATCCTACAAGTATAGGTGATCCTGAAAAAAAATGTGTTATTGAGGCTCATTTTAAAATTGAACCTTATAAACTGCAGCATCTTTTTAAAATTGAAGATCTTGATTATGAAGACCATACTATTGTGCGCAGGGAGATTTTACCCAGTGGCAAAAGCAGGGCGTTTGTAAATGATACGCCCGTTACTT
>JBALXG010000646.1:0-1673 GCA_036961055.1 Leeuwenhoekiella sp.
GTTGATACTCAAGCGAATCGATTTTTTGCCCTTCTGGCTCGATTTCCAGCAAGATTTCGCCATTATTTTTATGAGCGATTAAGATCCAGTTACCTCCATTAACTTTAATCTCAATAGGCTTTACTTTATTTGCATCAAGATTTTTCTGCAGGAGACTTAAAGTACTTTCGTCAAGTAGATTATTGATGTTAGTCTTTAATATATCTGAAGGTTCTTTAGCAAAAACTAGAGATATGTTTGCGCTACACCTTTCTATTACATGAGTATTTTCATCACAAACTAGTAGTGCTCCATGATTCTGAACCTTGCCTAAAATATGAATAGGCTCTTTATCACAATTTGTTAAATCAACCTTTTTAGGGTATAATACAGATGGACTTCCCATGTGTTTAAGCTTTTATTTTAAAATAGAATGTACTACCTACACCATATTGAGATTCTACCCAAATTTTACCTTCATGCAGCTTAACAATCTTATCACAATGAGCTAAGCCTACTCCGGTGCCCTCATATTTTTCATCAGTAGGAACACGCCCAAAAATTTTAAATATAGAATTTAGATCTTCGTCTTTAATACCTATTCCATTATCAGTAATCGCAAAAGTCCAGTAATCGTGATCTTTAAATGCTGAAATGCGTACTTCTGGCTTTACTCCTTTTCTATTATACTTAATTGCATTTCCTATAAGGTTCTGAAATAGCAATCTTAATTCTGTCAGGTAGGCACTTAAAACTGGCATTTTGCCAACATTTATAAGAGCATCCTGCTCTTTTATTCTACGACTAAGATCATATTTAACAACCTCAATCAATTCTTTTACATTAACGTTTGTACGCTTTAAATCCTGTCCTATTCTACTATGCTCGAGAAGCGCTTTTATTTGATCTGCCATTCTGCCTGAAGCTTCATGAATGTACCCTAAATATTCTTTTCCTTTTTCACTGAATTGATCACTAAACTTTTTATTTAAAAAATCACTGCTAAAACGTATTGTCGCCAGCGGTTCCTGAAGATCATGAGAACAAATAGAAACAAATTGCTCTAAATCCTTATTAATACGCTCCAGGTCTTCTTTTTGCTTTTGCAATCCCTCTTGCGCTGCCTTAAGTTCTGAGATGTCAACAAGAGCAGATTTAATTTGAACAATACTGCCTTTTTTATCTAAGACTAAATCAGAATTAAGCATAATAGGTATCTCACGCCCATTTTGCGCTATCATGGTCATCTCCTCATTTTTAATACTTCTTGATTCCTTAAACCTGTTCTGTATATCTACAGATTTAAGTTTACTTTCTCTGGTGTAGAACTCCAAAACCGAATGACCTAAAACCTCAGTTTTAGAATTAAAACCTAAAGTTTCAACAAATAATTTGTTGCATTCTGTAATGTTGCCTGTGTTAGGATTGATACTCACATGCATAACCGGATCTTCCTCGTAAAAACTTTTAAATTTTTCTTCACTTTGACGAAGATCTTCCTGAGAATTATGAACTTTAGTTATATCTATAAAAGTAATAACGACCCCGTTTATTTTACCTTCTGAAGTTAGAAAAGGCGAAATACGCTGAATAAAATATCTTCCTGATTTACTTTGAATGTTTTTTTCAAAAACCTGTCCGGTTTTAATTACCTTTTTAGAATTATCAAGAAGATTAGCTTTTTTACCTATACC
>JBALXG010000647.1:0-1671 GCA_036961055.1 Leeuwenhoekiella sp.
CAAAAATAAACTGTGCAGCTATTGTTGATCTTTTTGCTCCTAAAGCTTTGCGCACTCCTATTTCACGCGTTCTTTCGGTTACAGATACAAGCATAATATTCATAAGCGCAATTGAAGATCCCAAGACTGTAATCAAACTTATGATCCATGCCGCCATAGATAAATATCCTGTCATCTGGCCTATTTGATTAATAAGGTCATCACTGCGTTCAATCCCAAAATTATTTTCTTCAACCGGCGATAATCCACGTATGTTTCTAAAGGTAATTATAGCTTCATCCTGTGCGCCGTCAATCATTTCTTTATCATCAACTTTCACACTTACGTTATAATTAATATTGGCTTGCGTAAACATTGATCTGGCGATTTGTATGGGGATTAAAACCCGTAAATCCTGATTATTACCAAAGGTTGCACCCTTTTCTTCCAGATACCCTATAACTTTAAACTTAGTCCCACGAATACTTATAGTTTTATCTAGCGGATCGATATTTTCAAATAATCCCTTTTTAAAATCACTTCCTAAAATACATACATTGTTATTGTTGCTTATATCAAAGAAATTAAAATTGCGACCGCCCTGTAGTTTTAATCCGGAGTTATCCATAAAATTCTGGTTTACACCTAAAATATTGACTTCCGGATCGGTTTTTTCGCTGTCATATTTTACTTCGGCATCAGACGTTCCTGTAAATGATAAGGAAACCTGACTAAACGGAAATTCATATTTTTCTTCAAACTCCTTTACCTGCCTGTAGCTAAGTATAGGATTTATTTTTTGGCGTTCCCCGCTACCACGTCGTTGCGTGGTAAACTCATATTGCTGAAGATTAAAGGTGTTTGACCCCATTGAGGAAAAATCACTGCTTATTGTATTTTCTAAGGCTTTAACAAGACTTAAAATCGCAACAAGTGCAGTAATACCAATGGCAATTATGAGAACGGTAAGTATCGTTCTTAGGAGTTGGCTTTTTATAGCATCAAAGGCTATACGCAGGTTTTCTCTAAATAATGAGAACATAAAAATAAGTTTACGCTTATGAGTCTACATATTACGAATAAAGTTACCGTTTTTTAAAAATAAGCGAAGCTTTACTTTAGTTTTTTAGGATATTTGTACCCTTAAAAATTATTATGGCTCAAAAACCAAGTATCCCTAAAGGAACAAGGGATTTTTCTCCTGCAGAAGTATTGCGTAGAAACTATATAATTAATACGCTTAGGCACAATTTTGAAATGTATGGTTTTCAGCCTATAGAAACTCCTTCATTTGAAAATAGTGACACGCTGATGGGAAAATATGGGGATGAAGGCGATCGCTTAATTTTTAAGATTTTAAATAGCGGGGATTATTTGAGTAAAGTAGATTCAGATTTATACTCTTCTAAAAATAGTAATGCAATAACTTCTTCAATTTCAGAAAAAGCGCTGCGTTATGATCTTACCGTTCCGTTTGCGCGCTATGTTGTGCAACATCAAAACGAGATAGAATTTCCGTTTAAACGATATCAAATTCAGCCGGTTTGGCGAGCAGATCGTCCACAAAAAGGGCGTTTTCGCGAGTTTTTTCAGTGTGATGCAGATGCCGTGGGTTCAGATTCTCTTTGGCAGGAAGTGACTTTTGTTCAGCTTTATGATTCCGTTTTTACAGATCTTAAATCAAACGGAGTT
>JBALXG010000648.1:0-1666 GCA_036961055.1 Leeuwenhoekiella sp.
GCATCCTGATGCCGGAAAAACAACTTTAACAGAAAAGTTATTACTGTTTGGAGGAGCCATTCAAGAGGCCGGTGCCGTGAAGTCTAATAAGATAAAAAAAGGAGCCACAAGTGACTTTATGGAGATAGAAAGGCAACGTGGTATTTCTGTCGCCACCTCTGTATTAGCATTTGATTATGAAGGTATTAAAATAAATATTTTAGACACGCCGGGACATAAAGACTTCGCCGAAGATACCTTTAGAACATTAACGGCAGTAGACAGTGTAATAGTGGTTATTGATGTCGCAAAGGGTGTAGAAGAGCAAACCGAAAAACTGGTTGAAGTTTGCCGAATGCGCAAAATACCAATGCTGGTTTTTGTGAATAAAATGGACCGTGAGGGTAAAGATGCTTTTGAGCTTCTTGACGAGATTGAACAGAAATTAAACCTGAATGTTACCCCTTTAAGTTTTCCTATCGGTATGGGATATGATTTTAAAGGAATTTATAATATCTGGGAGAAAAATATCAACCTTTTTAGCGGTGATAGTCGTAAAAACATTGAAGAAACTATTGAAATCAATGATCTTGCAGACAGCCAACTAGATGATTTAATAGGTACAAAAGCGGCAGATAGTCTACGAGAAGATATAGAACTTATTACCGGAGTCTATCCTGACTTTGATCAGGAAGCCTACCTCAAAGCTGAACAGCAACCCGTACTTTTTGGGTCTGCCCTAAATAACTTTGGTGTGCGCGAGCTACTGGATTGTTTTATAGAAATTGCGCCCCCACCAAGACCTAAACAAAGTGAAGAACGCATTGTACAACCTGACGAAAAGGAATTTTCTGGGTTTGTATTTAAAATACATGCAAATATGGATCCTAAACACAGAGACAGACTTGCATTTGTAAAAATTGTTTCTGGGATTTTTGAGCGTAATACGCCCTATTTACACGTAAGAAATAATAAGAAAATAAAATTTTCAAGTCCTAATGCTTTTTTTGCAGAGCGAAAGGAAATTGTAGATATTTCTTATCCAGGTGATATTGTGGGTTTACATGACACCGGAAATTTTAAAATAGGTGATACTTTAACTGAAGGTGAAATCATTCATTATAAAGGAATTCCCGCATTTTCTCCAGAGCATTTTCGCTACATAAATAATGCAGATCCCATGAAATCTAAGCAATTAGAAAAGGGAATTGATCAACTTATGGATGAAGGTGTGGCACAATTATTCACTTTAGAACTTAACGGTAGAAAAGTTATAGGAACTGTGGGCGCTTTGCAGTATGAGGTGATTCAGTATCGTCTCGAGCATGAATATGGCGCTAAATGTACTTATGAAACTTTAAGCGTTCACAAAGCCTGCTGGGTAGAGCCTAAAAATCCGAAAAGTGACGAATTTAAGGAGTTTTTGAGGGTAAAACAGCGATTTTTAGCTAAAGACAAACGCAATCAATTAGTGTTTTTTGCAGATTCTCCTTTTACTTTACAAATGACACAACAGATATACCCTAACGTGATATTACATTTCGTTTCTGAGTATAAGTAAATAAAAACATCTGAAAATCGGCTAAAAAGAGTTCAAAATCGGCTTAAAATGGCCAGAAATTGACAATATTTTAAAAAAAATCCTCAGTTTATTATATAAAAAAACCTCCGAGAATTTCGGAGGTTT
>JBALXG010000649.1:0-1657 GCA_036961055.1 Leeuwenhoekiella sp.
TCATGCATTCCCTGATCTTCTATATTTTCCAGTTCAAGTTCCCAGTAAACAAGTTTTTGATAAAGTTCTGACCATTCTTCATATGAATTTACCATTGCCAGATCCATTGAAATTTTTCTAAACTCCTGCTGATAGCTATTAGTGGTTTTTTCTGAAACCAGCCTGCTGTTATCCAAATTTTTCTTTAAACTGAGCAATATTTGGTTAGGATTTACCGGTTTTATTAGGTAATCGGCTATTTTTGATCCTATAGCCTCTTCCATAATATATTCTTCCTCACTCTTAGTAATCATTATGACAGGTAAGGTATCCCTATTTGATTTAATTTCGGTAAGTGTCTCGAGACCTGTGAGCCCTGGCATATTTTCATCGAGAAATACAATATCAAAATTTTCTTCCTTAACGAGTTCAATAGCTTCAGTGCCACTCATACATGTCGTAACATTATAATTTTTTTTCTCCAGAAATAAAATGTGTGGTTTTAGCAAATCAATTTCATCATCTACCCAAAGTATCTTTATAGTATTCATAGTAGTATATTTGTTAGTATTAAGGCTTAAGTCAAAAGCCAAATTTACTCCTGTGTGGAGTTTAATTAATGTAATCTTTAACGCTTGAAAAACACCCGCAAACTTACAATAATTAACGACCCTATATATGGGTTTATTACCGTACCTCCTGGGCTGATCTTTCAATTAATTGAACATAAATACTTTCAGAGACTTAGGCGCATTTCACAAATGGGGATGTCATATCTGGTATATCCAGGCGCGCATCATACTCGTTTTCATCACGCTTTAGGCTGTTTATATGTTATGCAAAAAGCGCTAGATGTGCTTAGGAGCAAGGATGTTGACATATCAGATTCAGAATACGAGGCGGCACAAATAGCTATTCTTTTGCACGACATAGGTCATGGTCCTTTCTCTCATGCTATGGAAAATAGTATAGTAGAAAATGTGCATCATGAGCAGATTTCACTTCAATTTATGCAGACACTTAACCAGGAGTTTAACGGAAGTTTAACGATGGCTATTGATATTTTTAAAGGTATATATTCCCGTAGGTTTCTTCATCAGTTAGTTTCGGGTCAATTAGACATGGATCGTACTGATTATCTTAAAAGAGATAGCTTTTATACAGGAATGGCAGAAGGGAATATAAATACAGATCGTATTCTAGCGATGCTAAATGTAAAAAACGATCAACTTGTTGTTGAAGAGAAAGGAATTTACACCATTGAAAAGTTTCTTGTTGCCCGCAGACTTATGTATTGGCAGGTATATCTTCACAAAACGAGTTTAGTTGCAGAACAAATACTTGTTAGGGTGCTTAAACGGGCAAAAGAATTGAGCAGTGAGGGAGTAAAATTGACTGCAAGTAAGTCACTACAATTTTTTTTAACTGAACAGATTACTAAACCAAGTTTTGACAGTGAGGCGTTAGCAGTATTTTCTAATCTTGATGATTACGACATAATTTCGGCAATGAAAGAGTGGGTTAATCACGAGGATTTTGTCTTGAGTATGCTTTCAAAAATGATAATATATAGGGAGTTGCTACAGATTAAAATCAAAAAAAAGCCATTTTTAGCCGATTTTAAGCAGGAACAGCTGGATAATGCAAAAAAGTTTTACTCTATTACAGAAAAAGAAGC